>NZ_DATMTE010000015.1:0-12459 GCF_035564935.1 Chitinophaga sp.
GTTTGCAGTTTTACTTCTTTGAATTGTTTACTGAAATGCGCCCAGCTTTTATAACCGCTTTCATAACATATATCCAGTATCGGATCGGTAGTAGCGGTGAGCAGTTTGCAGGCGTGGCTGATGCGTAAGTCTCTCAGGAAATCGAAATAGGTTTTCTTGATATTTTTTTTGAAGAAGCGGCAAAAGTTAGGTACACTCATATTGGCAATGGCTGCTGCCTCTTCCAGTGTTACTTTTTCCAGGTAATGTTTAAAAGAGAAGTCAATAATTTTTTCGATGACGGGATTCACCACACTGCCGGTATCGTTGAAGTCTTCCGACAGCGTTTTATAATGAGTGGAATGCCCTATTTTATGCAGGCATTGCAACAAGAGTATAAGTTTATCAAATCCTTTTTCACGATACATCAGCTGCATACATTCCGACACTTCTTTTTTCAGCGCTTTCCCCAGTTGTATGCCATTGTTCTTTTGCAGCAGGGATTGTATCGTTTTCATTTCTGTCATTTGCAACAGTCCTTCGCCCCAGCAATCGCTGGTGAAGTGTATCACCAGGGCAGCCCCTTTCATTTGCGGATGGCTTTTCCTGAACCAATGCGGCAGATTGCCCGCCATGAAGAATACATCATTCACTTTATAATCGCATACATAGTCGCCGATCATGGCGGTGCCATGTCCTTTTAATATCAGGATCAATTCATACTCAGGATGTTTGTGCCAGTTGGTTTCGAAGTGCGGCGTTTCATAAATGCGACACGCAAAGCTCTGGCTGGAATCATTGGTTATTTTCTGAAGAATCGTTTTCATACCGGCCCTAAGATAAGCCATCTTATCATTTAAATGGATGAATATGGCGAAATATTGATAAGATAGCATATTTTCTTTCAAAAATAGCGGTTGAATACTTTTTAAATTCAGGCAATATTTGCGTATTAAAACACGATATGAAGACAGTTACAGGAGAGAAGATATTCTTCGCAGGCATTCCGGCTATTCAATTTGAAGGTCCCAAAACGGACAACCCTTTGGCTTACCGCTGGTACGATGAGAGCAGGGTAGTGGCAGGGAAAACAATGAAAGAGTGGTTGCGTTTTGCAGTTGCTTACTGGCACTCTTTTAACGGAACAGGCGCCGATCCCTTTGGCGAAGCAACGCATCTTTTTGAATGGGATAAGAACCCTGATCCTGTTGCCAGGGCAAAAGATAAGGCAGATGCCGCTTTTGAAATGATCACCAAACTCAATCTCCCTTACTATTGCTTCCACGATGTGGATGTGGTTGATTATACGAACAATATTGAGGAGAATGAAAAGCGTTTGCAAACGCTCACACAATACCTGAAGCAAAAGCAGGAAGAGAGTGGTGTAAAATTGTTATGGGGCACAGCAAACCTGTTCAGTCACCGCCGGTATATGAACGGTGCGGCTACCAATCCCGACTTCCATGTACTGAGCCATGCAGCAGCCCAGGTGAAAGCTGCACTCGATGCCACCATTGCATTGGGAGGAGAAAACTATGTATTCTGGGGCGGCCGTGAAGGCTATATGAGCCTGTTAAATACAAACATGAAACGTGAAAAGGAGCACCTGGCCAGGTTCCTGCAGGCATCAAGGGATTATGCGCGCAAAAATGGCTTTAAGGGTACTTTCTTTATAGAGCCTAAGCCTTGCGAACCTACCAAGCACCAGTACGACTATGATGCGGAAACGGTGATCGGTTTCCTCCGCCAGTACGACCTGCTGAACGACTTCAAGCTTAACCTTGAAGTGAACCACGCTACACTGGCAGGTCATACTTTCCAGCATGAATTACAGGTGGCGATAGATGCAGGCTTGCTTGGAAGCATTGATGCCAACAGGGGCGACTACCAGAATGGTTGGGATACAGACCAGTTTCCTACCAATCTCAACGAACTGACAGAAGCGATGCTGATTATCCTGGAAGGAGGCGGCTTTAAAGGTGGCGGTATCAATTTCGATGCAAAGATCCGGAGAAACTCTACTGATCCTGCTGATCTTTTCTATGCACATATAGGTGGCGTGGATAGCTTTGCCCGCGCCCTGATCACAGCAGATGCCATCCTTGAGAAAAGTGATTACAGGCAATTACGCCAGGAACGCTATGCTTCTTTTGATGTTGCTGCTGCAAAATCCTTTGAAGCAGGACAAAGCAGCCTGGAAGACCTGCGCGCTTTTGCTATTGCGCAGGGAGAGCCGGCAGTGAGAAGCGGAAGACAGGAATACCTGGAAAATATCATCAATAATTATTTGTAAGCATTCCTCGTTATGGCCCTCGTGGCTATTACTCCCACCTGCTCTCACGGAGAGTAGGTGGGATTTTTTTTAGGTTTTTAGGGTCATTCCATGCGGCAGCAATGGCAAGGTATACAGTTTCACACCCGTAACATCTGCAATTGCATTGCGGATGGCCGGCGCCACGCCCACTATAGGCGCTTCGCCCGCTCCCGAAGAAGGTAGATCCTTCCTGTTAAGAAGCACAATGTCCAGTTCAGGAATATCTGCAAACCTGGGTACCCGGTAGCTGGAAAGTGACGGGTTTAAAATGCGCCCGTCTTTAAAGTCCACCGCTTCAAACAAAGCGCCGCCAAGCCCCTGCAGTACGCAACCCATTACCTGGTTTTCCAGGTGCAGCGGATTTACAATGGCGCCGCATTCAAAAGCCACCACCAGCCGGAGCAACTGCAACTGACCGTTGGATTTATTATAGGCTACTTCTGCGCAGGTGGCTACGTAGGCGTTTTTTACAAATGCGCAGGCTATGCCATAACCAACACCGGTGTTCTTTTGCCGTGTCCAGCCGAACTTGGAGGCTGCGGCTTCCAGCACCTGCTTTAAGCGTTCGTCTTTTAAATTATTAAGCCGGAACCGGAAGGGGTCCTGTTTTAGTTGCCGGGCAAGGTCGTCCATCACGCTTTCTATGGAAAATACATTGGCTGTAGCGGCAAGTCCGCGGTAAGAGCCTTGTTTCAGGGGCGTATCGGACGGATGGTATTGAATATGCCGTTGAGTCACTTCATAGGGCACTTCTATGCCTGCGCCGCCGGAATTGTAGTTATGAAACTCCCAGGAAGTAAGCAGTCCTTCCCTGCTGGCGCCGGCGGTTACTTCAACGAGTCCGCCTGGCCTGAAATAAGCCCATTTAAATTCTTCCTCGCGGGTCCACATCACTTTTACGGGCTTACCTGTTGCCCTGGCCAGGCGTGCAGCTTCCACCGCAGCTTCCCCGCTGTGTTTCCCACCATAGGCGGAGCCGGTATCCGGCATCATTACACGGACATTATTTTTGGGGATGGAAAATATTTCCGCTAACTGTTCCTGCACGCCAAAAGGTCGTTGGGTGCCGGTCCATACCGTCAGTTTTTTATTTTCCCAAACCGCCAGCGCTGCCCGAGGCTCCAGGGGAACATGCGCGATATACTGCACCTCAAAATGTTGTTGTACCTGTATGGGGGCGGCCTGCCAGGCTTCTTTAACGGCAGCCGGGGCGCCTTGTTCTTTATCTTCCGCGTGGGTTTTAAGCCATGTGAAAATTTCCGCCCTGGAAGGCTGTGGGACCGTTTTCCAGCGGGCTTCTATGCGGGCCAGTGCATTGGCGGCTGTTTGAGGATCAGGAGCGGTTACACCAATGAAATTATCTTCCTTAATAACAGTTACCCCCGGAAGACGCTTTGCGTTTTCTATGTCTGCTGTAAGCAGCGATGCGCCGTAAGATGGCGGACGGAGTATTTTCCCGTACACCATACCCGGCATGGTCATATCCGATACATATTGATGTTTCCCGGAAACAAAACTTTTTGCATTCACTTTGGCTACCGCTGTACCGGCAGTGGTCCACTTCTCCGCAGGGGTAAGGGGCACCTGCTCGTTTACCGGCAGGAGTATTTTCTGTCCTTTTGTAAGA
Organism: Chitinophaga sp.; assembly: GCF_035564935.1. GTDB lineage: Bacteria > Bacteroidota > Bacteroidia > Chitinophagales > Chitinophagaceae > Chitinophaga. The sequence goes on from NZ_DATMTE010000015.1 coordinate 3,921, forward strand.
TCGCTGAAACTGATTGTTTTACCCGAAGCCGCATGGATGACCTGACCATTTTTTACGGCTACTGTTTGTTTGCTTACGTTCCATTGCCTGGCGGCCATGTTTGCCAGTTCTTCTCTTAAAGTGGCGGCGGCTTTCCGTAGCTTCGGCGCCATAGTGGGCGTAGTAAGGCTGCCGTAAGTGCCGCGGTCGTAAGGGGTAAGCAGGGTATCCCCCATAACCATTTCGATACTGCCTACAGGAACACCCAGTTCTTCCGCTACCGCCTGCGACAAAGACGTGCGGATGTTCTGACCTACCTCCACCTTTCCGGTGTAAACGGTGACGGTACCGTTTTCCAGGATGTGGATCCATGCGGCAACAGTGTCATCCCCCGGGGGAAAGAGGCCCGGTTGTTTAGACAGTGCATTCAACTCTGTATAGGTAAGCGCCACCGCGATGCCGCCGCCCAGCAGCTTCAGGAAATTCCGCCGGTTGATCCCTTCAATGGGCGCCTCTTTTGTGCCTGAATTTTTCATGACCTTGGGTTTTGAGGGTTAAGCTTTGCTGATGGCTTTTATAATCCGGGGATAAATGCAGCAGCGGCAAATATTTCCCTGCATGGCTTCTATGATTTCCTGCCTGGTGGGCCGTGGATTTTTTGTTTTTAAAGCAACTGCTGAGATGATCATACCGGAGCAGCAGTAGGCGCATTGAAAAGCATCTTCGTCAAGGAATGCCTGTTGCACAGGATGCAGCTGTCCGTTTTTTTCCAGTCCTTCTATGGTGATCACAAATTTATCCTGTACGCTTGCCAGCGGCGTAATACAGGAAGGCGTAGCATGACCGTCTATCAGCACCCTGCATGCCCCGCAGGCGCCTTCTCCGCAGCCGTATTTGCTACCGGTGAGCTGTAGATTTACTCTTAATGCATCAAGAAGGCTGGTGTTACCCGGCACATCCAGGGTGTAATCAGTGCCGTTTACATTGATTTTCATAAGAGACGATTTATAATGATGAGAAAACCGTTGCTATCGTGTAAACCAAATTAATCATAATAGGGTATTTCTGCAAGCACCTGTGTGGAGAACAATAAGAAAGGTTGAAAATACACTTATTTATTTCTATCTTACCATGATTCAATCATACGTATAAATTCCATGTCTGTACTCTCTCAAATACTCGAACACAGGATCATCGCCATCGTGCGCGGTGTGCAGCCGCAAAACGTGCTGCAACTGGCGGAAGCTATGTATAAGGGCGGTATCCGCCTGCTGGAGGTAACTATGAATTCAGCCGATCCGCTGGCCGTTATCAAAGAAGTATCTGCCAAGATGGGCGATAAAATGATCATAGGCGCCGGCACCGTGCTGGACGCCGCTACAGCCCGCGAAGCAGCAGCTGCCGGGGCGCGTTTTATACTTTCTCCTGTACTGGAGCCGGAAGTGATTAAAACAGCCCGGGAACTTGGCGTGGTGAGCATTCCCGGCGCCTATACCGCCACTGAAATTTACGCGGCCTATAAGCAGGGGGCAGATATGATCAAAGTATTCCCTGCTACTTCCGCCGCTTACATCAAAGACATTATGGCGCCGCTACCCAAAATGCACCTGTTGCCAACCGGTGGTATTATGCCGGAGAATATCAGGGATTTCCAGCAGGCAGGTGCTGCCGGTTTTGGTATTGGCAGCGCACTGGTGAATGCCAAAGCCGCCATTACGCCGGAATACCTGCAGCAACTAACGGAAAAGTCGCAGCAGTTTATCCGTGCCATTCAATCCTGAAAAAGCAATACAACGTTATGAAAATAAAGAGCTATGAATTGTTCCAGGTGCCGCCCCGCTGGCTGTTCCTGAAAATAGAAACGGACGAAGGCATTATTGGCTGGGGGGAGCCGGTGATTGAAGGCAAAGCCGCTACTGTTAAAACTGCGGTGGACGAACTGATGGAATACCTGGTAGGCAAAGATCCCATGCATATTGAAGACCACTGGAACGTGATGTACCGGGCAGGCTTTTACCGGGGAGGGCCTATCCTGATGAGCGCTATTGCGGGCATTGACCAGGCGCTGTGGGACATCAAAGGAAAATACTACAACGCCCCCGTTCACCAGTTACTGGGAGGCAAGGCGCGCGACAAAATGAAGGTCTACTCCTGGATTGGCGGCGACCGTCCCGCAGAAGTAGGGGCGGCCGCCCGTAAAATGGCAGAACAAGGATTCCTGGCGGTGAAAATGAATGCTACCGAAGAACTGCAATATATAGACAGCTATGAAAAGATAGACGCCGCCATACAGCGCATTGCCGCTGTGCGTGAAGCAGGTGGCCCGGGTATGGGTATTGGCATCGATTTCCACGGCAGGGTACACAAGCCTATGGCTAAAATACTGGCCAAAGAACTGGAGCCTTTCCGCCCGATGTTTATTGAAGAACCGGTGCTGCCCGAAAATAATGAAGACCTGCGCGAAATAGCCCGGCACGTGGCTATTCCCATTGCCACCGGGGAACGCATGTTTTCCAAATGGCAGTTCAAAACGCTGCTGAAAGAAGGATATGCAGACATCATACAACCCGATGTATCACATGCCGGAGGCATTACAGAATGCAAGAAAATTATTTCCATGGCGGAGGCCTTTGATGTAGCGGCCGCCCCGCATTGTCCGCTTGGCCCCATTGCACTGGCCGCCTGCCTGCAGGTAGACGCTACCTGTCATAATGCTTTTATACAGGAACAAAGCCTGGGTATTCACTATAACCAGGGCAGCGACCTGCTGGATTACCTGGCAGATAAAACCGTGTTCCAATACAAGGACGGCTATGTGGAAATTCCTTCCAAACCTGGTTTGGGCATAGAGATCAACGAAACGCATGTACGAAAAATGGCCGAAGAAGGGCACAACTGGCGCAATCCTGTGTGGCGCCACACAGATGGCAGTGTAGCAGAATGGTAAATACAGACCTGTAACAACTACATGAAAGCATTCAATTCTAACGTAAAACCTACGAAAATACGTTACCAGGTACTGTTCCTGATATTTGTGAACGTGGTGATCAATTACATGGACAGAAGCAACCTGGCCGTAGCCGCTTCTGAAATAGACAAGGAGTTTAAACTTACACCGGTACAACTCGGACTGATCTTTTCCGCTTTTAGCTGGACATACCTGGCCTTCCAGATACCGGGCGGCATATTGGTGAACCGTTTCAGTCCGCGCATCCTGTATACTTTCAGTCTCATTGCCTGGTCGCTTGCCACTATTACGCAGGGATTTGCAAAAGGCTTTGCCACGCTGTTTGGTTTACGTATGGCCACCGGCGCGTTTGAAGCGCCGGCATTTCCTATCAACAACCGGGTGGTAAGCAACTGGTTTCCCGATAATGAACGGGCTTCCGCTATTGCCGTATATACTTCCGGGCAGTTCCTGGGCCTGGCTTTCCTCATGCCCGTGTTGTCGATGATCCAGCTGGAAGTAGGATGGAAGGGGCTCTTCGTGGTAACGGGCCTCATTGGCATCATATGGGGCATTATATGGTACCTTTTTTACCGGGACCCACTCCGGCACAAGGCTGTGAACGCAGCGGAGTTGGAACATATTGAAAGCGGCGGCGGCATGGTGGACAAGCAGCAGACCGAAAAGAAAACGGCTTTCCGCTGGACTGATCTGCAGGCTGTGCTTTCCTATCGTAAGTTGTGGGGCATCTATATCGGGCAGTTTGCAGTGAATGCCACGCTCTGGTTCTTCCTCACCTGGTTCCCGAAATACCTGGTAGACTATCGTGGCCTGGATTTCATCAATTCTGGTTACTGGGCTTCCGTCCCTTACCTCGCCGCATTTACAGGTATTTTGTGTTCCGGTTTTTTATCGGACTACCTGGTGAAGAAAGGCATATCTGCCGCCAAAGCGCGCAAGCGGCCTATCATTATAGGGCTGCTGTTATCAGTTTTTATACTGGGCGCCAACTACGTAAGTGCGCCGGGGCTCATTATCTTTTTTATGTCCCTCTCATTTTTCGGAGTTGGTTTTGCCTCCATCACCTGGATATTTGTATCTACGCTGGCGCCCAAACACCTTATCAATCTTACCGGCGGTGTATTTAATTTCATAGGGCAACTGGCCGGCATCATTGTGCCCATCGTAATAGGTTTCCTGGCCAGCGGCGGTAACTTTGCGCCGGCATTGGTATTTGTGGCGGTGATGGGACTGCTGGGGGCATGCTCCTATATTTTCCTGGTAGGGAATGTAGAACGGATAAAAACGGGAGATGATGAATAAAGAAAATTATTTTTTAAGCTGCGACTGGGGCACCAGTTCTTTCCGGCTACGGCTGGTGGAAACCAATACGCTGCATGTTATAGCAGAAGAAAGATCAGGCGCTGGAATTGCCGGTACTTACCAGCAATGGCAGCAAACATTGCTGCCCCGCGAAGAATTTTTTGCTGCGATCATCAACCGGCAGATTGATGTGCTTGCAGGGAAAACAGGCATGCCACTGCAAGACGTGCGGGTGGCACTTTCCGGCATGGCGTCTTCCAGTATTGGTATGATAGAGTTGCCCTACAAAGCGTTGCCCTTCCGCCTGAGCGGAGCCGATTTGTCTGTACACACCTTCCAGCGGTTTATTATTATTTCCGGCGTCTCCAACGGGCGTGATGTAATGCGTGGCGAAGAAACCAAAGTATCGGGTTGTTTTACCTTGTTACCCGATACTGATGCAGAACAATGGCTGCTGCTGCCAGGTACGCATCCCAAGCATATAGTGGTGCATAACAAACAGGCAGTGCGTTTTCAAACATTCATGACAGGAGAGTTTTTTGATCTGCTGTCTGCGCACAGCATCCTTGCTGCATCGGTAGGTGCAGAAGGTTCACTGGACGATTCGCTCGCCTACTTTACAGAAGGGGTGCATGCGGGATGGTCGGGTAACCTGCTGCATACGGCTTTTATGGTACGTACTAACCAGGTGCTCAAAAAGATGCCTGCAATGCATAACCGGTTTTATTTAAGCGGTTTGCTGATTGGTGCGGAACTGAAAGCGGTACCGGCGAACGTGGCGGTGTATTTGGTGGCGGGGCCGCAGCATATGCCGCTTTATACGGCGGCGTGCGAGGTGTTGGGGATTAAAGTAGCAGGGGGGATTGATGCGGACGAGGCGTTGGTGAGGGGGCAAAGGGAGGTGGTTTTGAGGAGCTTTTAATGTTCTTTTTTTATTTTGCTAACTTCGTGGGATGATTTTGTCACTATGAATGTATATCAGCAACTTACAGATCAGGAATTAGCGGACCTGCTTAGGTCCGGGGATCAGCAGGCATACATTGAAATTTATGACCGGTATATTTTTGTATTACTGAATCATACTTACAGCAAGACCCGTGACCGTGAGGAGGCAAAAGATATTGTACATGAAGTGTTTGCCCGGCTTTGGGCCAACCGTGAAGAGCTGGAAATAACGAGCAGCCTGGCAGGGTTTCTTTATACTTCTGCCCGTAATATTGTGTTAAACCAAATTACCCGTAAAAAAGTAGAAGCAAAATATTTTAATTCCATTCTGAATTTTTTGGAGCAGCCCCAGGCCATTACTGATCACAAGGTCCGCGAAAATCAGCTGATCGCTATTATTGAGAAAGAGATCGCTGCACTACCTCCTAAAATGCGGGAAGTTTTTGAACTTAGCCGCAAACAGCATCTCAGCCACCGGGAAATTGCTGAGAAATTAGCTATTTCGGAGCAGACTGTCAGTAAACATGTGACCAATGCCCTGAAGATCCTTCGCATTAAACTGGGCCTTTTCGCTTATCTGCTCTGGATCATCTCCTCGAAATAAATTTTTTTTCATTTTGCTTACCTGTTCCGCTTTAGTTAATTGTCTTCTTAATATTAAGGATACAATTTCCTAATCTTATGGAGGAACAAGCACTTAAAGACCTGCTAGACAGAATACGCAACGGAACAGCTACTGACGCCGAAAGAGCGCTCCTGGAAAACTGGTATCTTCAATACCAGGAGGAATCCCCTGCCGAATATTCGCTGGATGAGCGTTTGGAAGACGCAGAGGCGGTTTGGGCGAAATTGCAGCCGGCTATCATCCATAGGAAACAAGGCAGGCGCTGGCAACGTATAGCTGTTGCGGCTTCCATAGCGATCCTGCTGGGAGCGGGCAGTTGGTTGCTGCTTAACAGGAACGGTAAACCCAACCCAACAGGCGGTGATGTTGCTCCCTTTACGGCGTTGGCTGTTTTGAAAAGTGGAGGGAGAACCATCCTGTTGGATAATACAGCTAATGGTAAGATAGCCCAAACCAATGTAATAAAATCTTCGGGTGAACAGCTGGCCTATGAAGTAACCGGTAATACCTATACAGCTGCTTATGATACGATACAGATCCCTTCCGGTGGAAGGCCGTATACAGTGAAGCTTACAGACGGTACCAGGATCACGCTGAATGCTGCCACTACGCTGCGCTACCCGGCGGTATTTTCTAAAAGCAGGAAGGAAGAAATTGAGTTAATAAGCGGAGAAATATATGCAGAGGTAGTGCATAATGCAGCCGCCCCGCTAAAGATTAAGACGCCGGGACAAATTATCACAGACATTGGTACAACATTCAATATTGCTGCCTATCCCGATGATCCCGACTCGCGAACAACACTGATCGAAGGAGCTGTTAAAGTAAGCGCTGCCGGCAGGGAAACTACATTATCGCCAGGTAACCAGGCCATTTTCAGGGGAAATAGTTTAACTGAATCAAGCGCTAACTTAAGCCAGGCAACTGCGTGGAAAGATGGTTTGTTTCGCTTTAATGGGGAATCTATCGACGCTATTATGCGTCAGCTTTCCCGGTGGTATAATATAGAAGTTAAGTATGAAGGAGCCATCAGCAATGAAGTTTTCTATGGCCGTGTAGCCCGTACGCGTAACATCAGTGAAGTGCTACGGATTTTAGAAAGATCAAATAAAGTATATTTTGAAATTAAAGGAAAAAGGGTAACCGTACTAAGTAAATGATGAATCAGCCAATCACCTGAAAAAAGAACATCCCGGCGCTAACCAGGATGTAAGAAGGTCAACCAAAACGTTTTAAACATTTTAGAACCGCGCCAGGCCTCAGCCATCGTCGAAAATGCAAGGCAAAGCGCATTAAACCAACCTGACACAAATGTACAATTATTTCCCTGGAAATCCGGGATATGTGCGTTCGCGCCTTATTGCCCGTAAACTCCTGCTGATCATGAAGCTAACCACCCTCATATTGGTCACGGTCATGTTGCACGTAAGTGCATCCTCATTGGCACAGAAAATTACACTGGTGGAAAAGAATGCGCCGTTAGTGGATGTATTTAATCACATTAGTAATCAAACCGGCTACGATTTTTTATTTACCGGCAGCGATCTTAAAAATGCCAGGCCTATTTCCATCAGCATAAAAAATGTTGATTTAAAAGAAGTATTGGCCAGAATATTTGAGAACCAACCACTGAGTTATAGTATAGAGAACAAGTCTGTGGTGGTTACCATAAAGCAGGCGTCCCTGATGAGCCAATTATCAGACCAGCTGAAGACAGCCCTTAAAGTACCCGCAAACATAGGCGGAAGGGTGACCGATACACTGGGGACCCCCCTGGTTGGGGCATCTGTTGCGATAAAAGGAATGACTTTTTCTACACAAACCGATAGTAAGGGGAATTTTAACCTCCCCAACGTACCCCAGGGGAAATATACCCTGGTAGCCAGTTACATAGGATACGAAAAATCAGAGGTCAGCATTGTTAATAACGGTACAAATCTCCATATGGAATTTATTTTGCGCCAGGGCACTTCTCAACTGGACCAGGTGCAGGTGATCGCTTACGGTACTGCCTCCAGGCGTTACAGTATCAGTTCAATGGCTACGGTAACAGCGGAGGACATCGAAAGGCAACCGGTGTCAAATCCTTTACTCGCCTTGCAGGGGCAGGTACCCGGACTTAATGTTAATGCCACCAGCGGTATACCGGGATCACAGGTATTGGTGCAGATCAGGGGCCAGAATACCTTGAATCTTAATCCTACCAATAATCCTTCAAAGCCCTATGACCAACCCTTATTTATTATAGACGGTGTTCCATTCGCCTCGCAGAATAATAATATCAATCAATTTGCCTCTTTAGTAGCTGCACAATCCAATCCGGGAGGTGTTAGCCAATCTGTAGGTCTCAGCCCGTTTAACAATATTGATCCTGCAGATATTGAAAGTATCAGCATTCTGAAAGATGCCGATGCGACCTCTATCTATGGTACCCAGGGGTCTAACGGGGTGATCCTGATCACCACAAAAAAGGGGAAAGCAGGGCCTACTACTTTTAACCTGAATGTGAACACGGGTTTCAATTCAGTAGGCCGCCCTGTTAAAATGTTAAATACGCAGCAATACCTGCAATTGCGGAAAGATGCTTTTGCTGCAGACGGCATAACACCCAGTGACAACCCGGGTAATTATCTCGCTTATGCACCTGATCTGACAATTTTTGATCAGCAAAAATACACAAACTGGCAAAAGGTGATCTATGGCCGGAATACCAGTAATGT
>NZ_DATMTE010000016.1:0-5556 GCF_035564935.1 Chitinophaga sp.
TGCATAATAACGTGTAGCGCTGGTGCTATCGAGTGTTTTCCTGATCACCGGCAGAAAGGCGGTTTTCAGGGAATCCGTTGTTTTACTTTTAAAGAAATCGGTGGCAGATGTATTGCCTCCTTTTACCAGGTTAAGCGCGTCGGTGAGGGTCATTTGTTTGATGGCGCCTACAAAAATGGGCGCCGCGTAGCCTACTGCTTTTTCTGCAGAACGGTTTATTTGCAGGATGGCCTTATCTACCTGGCTGCCCAAACCAATGGCCCGCAGGGTATTACCGATCTTCACTGCATCTTCCGGCAGCAACAGTTTGTATACGTCACTTCCAAAAAAACCATCCTTTTTATTGAGCTTTGCAATACCGGCAGCCACCCCTTTTGAGAGCGCCTCTTTAATGGCAGAACCGGCGTCTGATTCTGTTAATCCTGCAATTGAAGTACCACTACCGGTACTTGTGCTGCTACTCTTGTTGGTAGCGGTTTCCAGCTGTTTACCCAGTTTCTTCAGCAGCTGGGCCTGTGTTGCCTGCAGGCTAAAGAAGCCCAGCAGTACCAATAACGAACGTTTAAGCATAGTGTTATTATAAATATTAATATCTTTCAAAAGTATAAATTATTCGTGTAAAGTCAACAGTGGTATATGCGTTTGATACGCCAGTTTGGAAGTACGGCTGCGTTTAAAAATACCTTCAAATAACCCATGCTTTTTGGGGATGGTGAGGATCAGGTCTGCCTTGTTCTCTTCGGCAAATTCCGCGATCCCGGCTACCACATTAGGATTATCGATGAAATGGTACTCAGGATGGAAATCTTCCAGCAGCGTATCCAGCATCAGCGTTTCAAAAGGCGTATCCGTACTGAAATGCCGGCTTTCATGGTCTATATTGATCACATGCAATTCTGCATTAAAAATATGCAGTAGTTTTTTCAATGGCTCTACCGGCGTGGTATCTGCCACCTTCCGCAGGTCGGCCGCAAAAACGATCTTTTCAATATGCTTATATTTTGCTGATCCGGGTACTATCAGCACCGGGTAGCTGGTATTTTTCACTACGTCGATCGTATTGGATCCTACCAATACTTCCTCCAGTTTACTGCCACCGGTAATCCCCATCACAATCAGGTCTACCCCTTCATTTTTACATACTTCTTCAATAGTTGCCGCCAGCAGGGTATTATCTGCCCGCGTCAGGAGCGTAGTGCCTTCGCCGGTGAGGGGGGCCAGTTCTGTTTTCATTTTCTCCAAACCTTCCAGGCTGGCAGCTCTCAGATCCTCCGGGTTTACCATCGGGATCATGGTTGGCACGTCCGGAACGGGTACAATCAGCTCATATGCGTGGTACAATACAATGCGGGTGGCTCCTAAACTGTTTCCCAGGGCAATAGCGTAGGTAGCGGCATTATAAGCGGTATCTGAAAAATCAGTGGGTACTAATAATGTTTTCATATGGGCCAATTTTAAGATACTAATAAGCACTACTTAAAGTTAACGATGTGCATTGGTATATGAACGCTTCATGAAAATTTAATGCCACATTTACCCATGTATAAAGCAAAAAGGCGAATGACCGGAGCCATTCGCCTTTTTTTATTTTATAAAGATGATCTTATTTCTGTTGTTCCGGCTTCATTTGCGGGAAGAAAAGCACATCCTGGATAGATGGCTGGTTGGTCATCAGCATCGTTAAGCGATCCATACCAATACCGATACCGGAGGTAGGCGGCATACCATATTCCAGGGCGCGCAGGAAGTCGTAGTCAATATACATAGCTTCGTCATCGCCGCGTTCCATCAGCTTCACCTGTTCTTCAAAGCGCTCGCGCTGATCAATAGGATCATTCAGCTCACTGTAGGCATTGGCAATTTCCTTACCGTTTACCATCAGTTCAAAACGCTCTACCAAACCTGCTTTGCTGCGGTGCTTTTTGGTGAGCGGGCTCATTTCTACCGGGTAATCGGTAATGAAAGTGGGCTGGATGTAGTTGCCTTCGCATTTTTCACCAAAAATTTCATCTATCAGTTTGGCCTTGCCAAATTTGGCGTCTACATGGATACCCAGCTGTTTGCAAACATCGCGCAGCTGTGCCTCATCCATAGCGGCAATATCAAAACCGGTGTGCTCCTGTATGGCTTCGTACATAGACACCCGGCGGAACGGCGCTTTAAAATCGATGGTTTTATCGCCTACCTGTACAAGGGTGGTACCATGCAAAGTGAGGGCAATTTTCTCCAGTAAAGCTTCTGTAGTACGCATCATCCATTCGTAGTCCTTATAGGCTGCATACATTTCCATTACAGTAAATTCCGGGTTATGGGTACGGTCCATTCCCTCGTTACGGAAATCCTTTGCAAACTCGTATACTCCTTCAAAGCCGCCCACAATGAGGCGTTTCAGGTATAACTCGTTGGCTATACGCAAATAAAGGGGCATATCCAGCGCATTGTGGTGCGTGGTAAACGGACGGGCGGTAGCGCCGCCGGGAATTGGCTGCAGGATAGGCGTTTCTACTTCCAGGTATCCCAGGTTGTTGTAGAAGTCGCGGATCGTTTGCATGATCCGGGTGCGTTTAATAAACACCTCTTTCACTTCCGGGTTAATCACCAGGTCGGCATAGCGCTGCCGGTATTTGAACTCCGGATCTGTTACCTCGTCAAATACTTCTCCCTCTTTGGCTTTTACCACCGGCAGGGGGCGCAGTGATTTAGACAGGATGGTGATTTCCTTTGCGTGGATAGAAGTTTCACCGGTTTTGGTAATAAAGGCATAACCTTTTACCCCTATAAAATCGCTGATATCCAGCAGTTTCTTGAATACGGTGTCGTACATTGATTTATCTTCCCCGGGGCAGATATCGTCCCGGCGGATATATACCTGGATGCGGCCAACGCTGTCCTGGATAACGGCAAATGCGGCCTTACCCATGTCGCGAACGCTCATGATACGGCCAGCCAGGCATACTTCCTGGAATTTTTCCTTTGTTTCTTCCGAATAATTGGCTTTTATGTTTACGGAAGTATCATTAACCGGGTATTCAGCTGCAGGGTAGGGGTCTATACCTAAGTTATGCAGCTCCTGTAATTTTTCCCGGCGTATAATCTCTTGCTCAGATAATTGTGTCATGTAGTAATTTAATTGCACTAATGGAGTGCAAAAATAGTAAAAAGGGCTGTAAGACTACAGCCCTCTTATTTTTTGACCATATCCTATGAAAACCATACTAAAGATAGCCGCTTCCACTGCTATTTACAGCCCCAATTAACCGTCGCGGGGAAATCTTTCATATCTGGCAGTATTTGGCCTGTTGCCGGTTTGCGGGCATTGCCCGTTTGTGTAAATTGTGACCGCTATTTTTTAGTTATGCTTATTTTCGTCCGCTAACTACAACAAAACAACCACCTGATATCTTACAAATGATGAGAAGCGAACAATGGTTACAACCAACCACTATCTGCAGCGCAGGCTTATTGCTACTGGCTGCGCCCTGTGTAAAAGCCCAGCAAAAGCAGGACCTTACTTTTGAACAGGCTTTTAAAGGCCAGGCCACCAATATCACCCAACCATTACCGGCTATCCGCGATTGGGCAGATGGGGAACATTACCTGGAAATGCGCCCCGATGCGGCAAATGGCCGTATGCAGGCATGGTCTGTAGATGCGCGTTCCGGCAAAGCAACCGTTTATACGGCACCGGTAGACGGCCCCAGTGTGGAGGTTCGTGAGAGAGATGTTTTTTATAAAGCGGCAAACGGTAATACCACCCGTTTAACAAACGATGCCGCAGAAGAAAAAAATCCAACGCTTTCCCCGGATGGAAAATATGTGGCTTTTACCCGCAACAATGACCTTTACAGCGTAGAAGTAGCCACCAAAAAGGAAACACGTTATACTACAGATGGCTCCGATGTAATTTACAACGGCTGGGCGTCGTGGGTATATTATGAGGAGATCCTCGGCCGGCCCACACACTACCGCGCTTTCTGGTGGAGTCCCAACAGCCGGCAGATCGCCTACATGCACTTTAACGATTCTAAAGTACCTGTATTTCCCATTTATAGCGAGAAAGGACAACATGGCTACCTGGAAAACACCCGTTACCCTAAAGCCGGCGATCCCAACCCTGCTGTGAAAGTAGGCGTGGTGCCGGTTACCGGTGGGCCTACCGTTTGGGCAAACTTCAACGAAAACGACGACCAGTACTTCGGTATGCCTTTTTGGACGGAAGATAGCCGGCAACTGTGGATGCAATGGATGAACCGCGGACAGGATAACCTGAAAATATACAGCATCGACCCGCAAAGCGGCGCCAAAAAAGAAATATATGATGAAAAACAGAAAACGTGGATCGACTGGTTTGATGCCGTTCCCTTTCTGAAAAACAACCAGGGCTTCCTGTTGCAAAGCGATAAAACCGGCTGGTCGCACCTTTACCTCCACAATATGGACGGCAGCCTTAAAAAGCAACTCACTTCCGGCAACTGGACGGTGAAAGAGGTATTACAGATCGATGAGAAAAATCAACTGGTATACTTCACGGCCCGTAAAGAAGCCTCTACCCGCTTCGACCTGTATAAAGTGAGCATGAAAACCGGCGCATTAACCCGTTTAACCAACGGCAGCTATAACAATATGATCAAACTGGCGCCCGGAGGAAAATACTTCATTACCACCTATTCCAACCTGCAAACACCCTCAAAAATGGCCTTGCTGGATAACAACGGTAAGCTGGTAAGGGAACTGGGCAACAGCAAAGGGGCAAAGTTTGATGATTTCAACCTTGCTAAAACAACACTGCAAACCTATAAAACCCGGGATGGACTGGTATTGCCGCTTACCATTACCATGCCCCTGCATATGGAGCCAGGTAAAAAATACCCGGTGCTGATCAGCATTTATGGTGGTCCTAATGCAGGTACTGTATATGATACGTGGAAATACAGCAATCTACAGCAGTGGTGGGCCCAGGAAGGAGTGATCCAGGTAGCCATCGATAACCGCAGCAGCGGGCAGCTGGGCAAAATGGGGATGAACTATATCCACCGCCAGTTGGGTAAGTATGAAATCGAGGATTATATGGACGCTGCCAAATGGCTCCGTTCGCAGCCATGGGCCGACAGCAGTAAAATATGTATGACCGGCGGCAGCTTTGGCGGCTATATGACCTGTATGGCCCTTACCTATGGCGCAGATGTATTTAATTATGGTATGGCCAACTACGCGGTAACCGATTGGCAACTGTACGACAGCCACTATACAGAACGCTACATGGATACCCCGGCAGAAAATCCTGAAGGCTATAAGGCCACCGCTGTAATGACCTACGCCGATAAATATAAAGGACTGATCCGTATTGTACACGGCACTATGGACGATAATGTACATATGCAGAACTGCATCCAACTGATCGATAAGCTCGAAAACCTGAATAAGCACTTCGAGTTTATGCTGTATCCCGGCGAACGCCATGGATGGGGTGGCTTAAAAAGTGTGCATTCTTCCGGAGAATCTTACCGTTTTATCTATAATCACTTGCTGGATAAACCTTTCCCGGAACAGTTCAAT
>NZ_DATMTE010000017.1:0-5808 GCF_035564935.1 Chitinophaga sp.
CTCCGGTGATTTCGCTGATTTCGCTGATTTTTTTATATTTTTCAGATAATAGTTAAGGGAGATAAAAAGGCGAATATATCCGCTTCTATCTCCCTTAATTTCTATTCAAATTCCTAAAATAAATCAGTGTAATCAGCGAAATCATCAAAATCCGGAGTCAGACAAAATCCGCGTTTGTTAATCGCTCGTTATTCAACCATATCCGCAGTTTTTTTCTACACTTCCTCCGTATCCCGTAAATAACTTAGGGCGCCGCTTAGTAATACGGCGATAGCATTGTAAACCTCATTGTAAACCTCACACAATCCTTATTTCTTATGAGCATGCAAATTAAAGCACTCCTGTTCTACTGTCTGGCAGCATTTGTATTTTTTATTCCCCGCGAAGTGGCCGCAAAAGTTAAACCTAAAAAGATCGTCATCAATACAGAGAATGATGCACGGATCTACGTAGATGGAAAACTGGTCAATAATACATCTACCGAAATTAAAGTAGGGGCATATGCACAGGTAAATATCCGCGTGGAAAAAGTAGGTTTCATCACACAGGAAAGGAATTACATCAATGATGGAAAACACACGCTGCCATCAACGGATTACATTAAACTGGAAAAAGACGATGCGTACGAAAATTCCATGGTTACCAACCTGGCTAACCAGGATATAGATGTGCGTACCAATCACAACGAAGAGGAATCCTGGAAACTGATCAACCGCATTATTACCGGTTATTTTGATGTGATTGCCGTTACAGACAAAGCCACCGGCTATATGTGTACCGCCTGGGTAGTAAAATCCTTTAAAGCGGCTACTATCCGTACCCGTCTTATTATTAAAACAGGTAATACAGATCCCCTTACCTATAAGGCAAAGCTGGTAAGTGAAATAGCACCCCCGGGAGTATCCGCCAGTTCAGATGAATCATTCCGTAACTGGGACCGGCTGTTGCGCACATTTGAAAATGTAGTGCCCGAACTGCAAAGCAGGCTGGCGAAATAACAGGCGTACCAGGAACTAAAGCAGCTTGTTGTAAAAGTGATTATATATAAGCGCTTATATTTAAATTTCCGGTCAATTCCAAAAAAAACCTTTGTTATATCGTTTTACTTGCTATTTTTGCACCTGAAATTATGATTACAAACAAACATACACATCACCACCATCATATCTTACCACAAGGGTAGGCAGGGGATGATTTGTGTATATCACCATATTACATCATCAACAGGGGCTTACCGGAAAGGTAAGCCCCTTTTTATTTTACCAGGGATGAAACTGAAAATTGCAATCCAGAAATCCGGCCGCCTGCACGACGATTCAATCAAACTGCTGAAAGAATGCGGCATCGACATCAATAATGGTGTTAACAAGCTGAAAACAGAAGCTACTAACTTCCCGCTGGAGGTGTTTTTCCTGCGGGACGACGATATTCCGCAATACATTGAAGATGGTGTGGCAGATATAGGAATAGTAGGGGAAAACGTAGTGCTCGAAAAACAAAAACAGGTAAATATTGTTCAGAAACTGGGTTTTGGCAAATGCCGTTTATCCATGGCGGTGGAGAAATCAGTGGATTATACTTCCGTGAAAGACCTGCAGAACAAAAGGATTGCTACCAGCTACCCGGTGATTGTGGAAGATTTCCTGCAACAGAACGGTATCACCGCAGAGATCCATGAAATCAGCGGTTCCGTGGAAATAGCGCCGGGCATAGGTTTGGCAGATGCTATTTGCGACCTGGTAAGCAGTGGCTCCACCCTGTTTATGAACGGTTTGAAAGAAGTGGAAACGGTGCTGAAATCGGAAGCGGTACTGGCAGCCTGCCACAACCTGAAACCAGAACAACAGCTGCTGCTCGATAAACTGTTATTCCGTATCCAGGCGGTAAGAAAAGCAAAGAATAATAAATACATTTTGCTTAATGCACCTAATGATAAGCTGAATGAGATCATTGGTTTGCTGCCAGGCATGAAAAGCCCTACAGTACTGCCTTTGGCAGAAGCGGGCTGGAGCTCCGTGCATTCCGTGCTGAATGAAAATGATTTCTGGGATATCATCGAAAGCCTGAAAGCGGCCGGTGCACAAGGTATCCTGGTAGTGCCCATCGAAAAAATGGTGATCTGATAAACTGAGTAAATGATGCAAACGACCAGATTTCCCGATAAAAGTTCCTGGAATACACTGCTGCAAAGACCTGTGATGGATACTTCCACGCTCGAAAAGAAAGTGAACGATATCCTGCAGGAAGTACGTACCGGTGGTGACGCCGCTATCAGAAAATTTGCAGCGGAATTTGATAAAGTTACCCTGGAGGATCTGCAGGTGCCTGCCAGCGCTTTTGCCGCGGCAGAAGAGTCCCTGGAACCCGCGCTGAAAGCGGCTATCCGGCAGGCGGCAAAAAACATTACTGCTTTTCACCGCGCACAGCAGGAAAAGTCACAGGTAATAGAAACGATGCCAGGCGTACAATGCTGGCGTAAATCAGTGGCCATTCAAAAGGTAGGCTTATATATACCCGGTGGCTCCGCACCACTGTTCTCTACTATCCTGATGCTGGGAATACCGGCCATGATAGCGGGCTGTAAGGAGATAGTACTTTGCACCCCTTCTTTACACCCGGCCATCCTGTACACGGCACAGCTGATCGGAATAGAAAAAGTATTTACCATTGGTGGTGTACAGGCCATTGGCGCTATGGCCTACGGTACGGAAAGCGTGCCGCAGGTGTATAAGATCTTTGGTCCGGGTAACCAGTATGTTACCTGCGCAAAACAGCTGGTAAATAAAAGCGGCGTTGCTATTGATATGCCGGCGGGCCCTTCTGAAGTGGCCGTACTGGCCGACGACAGCTGTGTGCCGGCCTTTGTGGCAGCTGATCTGTTGTCGCAGGCGGAGCATGGACCAGACAGCCAGGTAGTATTGGTAACCACCAGCGAAGAAGTGCTTACCAATGTAACCTATGCGTTAAATAAACAGCTGAACGAACTACCCCGTAAAGGTATTGCCACCGCAGCCCTGGAAAACAGCAAAATGATCCTGGTTCCGGATATGGATACGGCCATTGACATGCTCAATGCCTATGCACCGGAGCACCTGATCCTGGCCTGCGAAGGAGCGGAAAACCTGGCGGAC
The DNA here is from genome assembly GCF_035564935.1 of Chitinophaga sp. GTDB lineage: Bacteria > Bacteroidota > Bacteroidia > Chitinophagales > Chitinophagaceae > Chitinophaga. The sequence goes on from NZ_DATMTE010000017.1 coordinate 3,132, forward strand.
AAAGTAACGGATGCAGGTTCTGTTTTCATGGGAAACTATACACCGGAAAGCGCCGGTGATTATGCTTCCGGCACCAATCACACGCTGCCTACAAATGGCTATGCCAGGGCTTATAGCGGTGTTTCCCTGGATAGCTTCGTGAAAAAGATTACTTTTCAGCAGATATCTCCCGAAGGGCTGCAAAACATCGGCTCCACCATAGAAGCTATGGCCGCCGCTGAAGGACTGGAGGCACATAAAAATGCCGTTACCGTAAGATTAAAAGTGCTGGAATATACCGGCTCAGTTATAACAGAATAATTAATGCCATATGTTTAATCTCGATACCCTGGTAAGGGAAAACATAAAAAGACTGGTACCGTATTCTACTGCCAGAGATGAATTTAAAGGAGAAGCTTCCATTTTCCTGGACGCCAATGAAAACAATTTCGGATCCCCGCTGCCGGTAAATTACAACCGCTACCCCGATCCGATGCAATGGCAACTCAAATACAAGATTGCCGATATCAAAGGTGTGCCCCCCCAGAATATTTTTATCGGTCACGGTAGCGATGAAGCCATAGACGTGCTTTACCGCTCTTTTGTGAACCCTGGTGCGGACAACGTGATCCTTTGCCCGCCTACCTACGGCATGTACGAAGTAAGCGCACACATCAACGATGCAGTGATCCGTAAAGTAACGCTTACAGAAGATTTCCAGCTGGATATCCCTGCGCTGCAGCAAGCCATAGATGACAACACAAAGCTCATCTTCATCTGTTCTCCCAACAATCCTACAGGCAATTCTATCAACCGTTCCGATATAGAACTGCTGCTGAATAATTTTGATGGTATTGTAGTGATAGATGAAGCATATATCAATTTCTCCCGTCAGAAAACCTTTATCCAGGAGCTCACGGAATATCCTAACCTGGTGGTGATGCAAACACTGTCGAAGGCATGGGGACTGGCTGGTCTCCGCATCGGGATGGCTTTTGCCAGCGAGGAAATTGTAAATACTTTAAATAAGGTAAAGCCTCCTTATAACATCAGCCAGGCTACCAATGAACTGGCGCTCCAGGCATTGGAAAATGTAAGCCAGGTAAATGAATGGATCCGGGAAATAGTGATAGAACGCGACCTGTTGTCTGCTGCATTGATACAGTTGCCGGAAGTACTGCACATTTACCCCAGCGATGCCAGCTTTATACTGGTGAAAACCACGGATGCAAAAGGGATCTACAACTACCTTATTGAACAGGGCATTGTAGTGCGCGACCGCTCCAAAGTGGAGCTGTGTATGGGCTGCCTGCGTATCACTATTGGTACTCCTGCCGAAAACCTGCGCCTGCTGGAAGTATTAAAATCTTTTAACCTGAAAACAGCCACAACTGCATCTGCATGAAACGAGTGCTTTTTATAGACCGCGATGGTACCCTGATCAAAGAAGTGCCGCCCACCTACCAGATCGATAGCCTGGACAAAGTGGAATTTTATCCCAAAGTATTTGTGAACATGGCGAGGATCGCCGCTGAACTGGACTATGAACTGGCAATAGTGACCAACCAGGATGGTTTGGGCACTGCCTCTTTCCCTGAAGATACTTTCTGGCCTGCTCAAAACATGATCATGAAAGCGTTTGAAAACGAGGGGATCAAATTTGATGAAGTGTTCATTGACCGCTCCTTTCCGGCCGATAATGCACCTACCCGCAAGCCGCGTACCGGCATGCTCACCAAATACCTGGATGGCAGCTACGACCTGGCCAATTCTTTTGTGATAGGCGACCGCATTACGGATGTGGAACTGGCAAAGAACCTGGGCGCAAAAGCCATCTGGATCAATGAAGGCTCCGGCCTGGGCAGTGCGGAGATCAGTGATAATGCCGCCGCCCTGCAATCCGTTATTGCACTGGAAACCACCGACTGGAACCGCATCTATGAGTTCCTGAAACTGGGATTAAGAACGGTAACGCATGTACGTAAAACCAATGAAACAGATATCAGCATTGAACTGAACCTGGATGGTACCGGCAAAGCCGATATTCATACAGGATTGGGTTTCTTTGATCATATGCTCGACCAGATTGCCCGTCATGGTGCTATAGACCTGAAAATTAACGCCAAAGGCGACCTGCATATTGATGAGCACCACACTATAGAAGATACCGGCATTGCCTTGGGAGAGGCTATTGCCAAAGGCCTGGGAGATAAACGCGGTATCGAAAGATACGGTTTCTGCCTGCCGATGGATGATTGCCTGGCCCAGGTGGGTATTGACTTTGGAGGCCGTAACTGGCTGGTATGGGATGCGGAATTTAAAAGGGAAAAAATAGGGGAGATGCCTACCGAGATGTTCTTTCATTTCTTCAAATCCTTCTCAGATGGCGCAAAAGCAAACCTGAACATCAAGGCGGAAGGTGAAAATGAGCATCATAAGATCGAAGCCATTTTTAAAACCTTTGCCAAGTCCATCAAAATGGCGGTAAAGCGGAACCCGGCCAATATGCAGCTGCCTTCCACTAAGGGGGTGCTGTAACAGGGGCGCCGCCCTCTCAAAAAAAATTTGCATTTTCTGAAAAAATGTTTCATTTTTGTTCTCGCTATGCAAAATATCATTACAAATAAACATTGGTGGTGGCACGGAATCAAATCCTGATCTGTGTTACAGTGCCATGTTTCGTATAGAAATATATTTG
>NZ_DATMTE010000018.1:0-6809 GCF_035564935.1 Chitinophaga sp.
TATAAAAATTTAAGCTATGACAGAGTTTATGTTAATTTTCAGGAACAGCACCAATTCGCACGACAATCCCTCTCCTGAACAACTGCAGGAAAGGATGAACTGGCTGGCTGGCATTGCCGCACAGAACAAGCTGGCGGATAAAGGAAACCGGTTGTCGGCCAGTATTGCTAAAACGGTGAAACCCGGTAACGTTGTAACAGACGGGCCTTATACGGAGATCAAAGAATTTATCAGCGGTTATATGATCGTTAAAGCCAACAACATTGAAGAGGCCATTGAATTTGCACAGGCTAACCCGGTACTCAAAGCCGGTGGTAATGTGGAAGTAAGGGCCATATTAAAACCGGAAGAAAAAAGCTGATGGCCGGAACGCCACCATACCAGGAGCTTTTACCCCATTTGTTCAGGTTGGAATATTCCAAAATGACGGCAGTGCTATGCCGTCTTTTTGGCTTGAAACATATTGAAACAGCAGAAGACATTGCCAGCGAAACATTCCTGAAAGCCACGGAAGTGTGGAGTGTGCAGGGCATTCCCGAAAACCCTACCGCCTGGTTGTACACCGTTGCTAAAAATAAAACAAAGGATTATCTCAAGCATGTTTCCATCTTTGAAACACAGGTAAAACAAGCGCTTTACACCGGTGAAACAGCGCAGCGACCTGATTTTGATTTCACGCCTCAAACGATCAGCGATAGCCAGCTGGCCATGATCTTTGCCGTATGTAATCCTGCCAACGCTGCAGAATCGCAGATCTGCCTGGCGCTCCAGATCCTTTGCGGGTTCAGCGTGGAGGAAATTGCAGATGCCTTTCTCTCCAAAAACGAAACGATTAAAAAGAGATTGCTAAGGGCCCGGGCCAACCTGCGCGCCGATAATTTCCAGATCGGGCAACTGCAGGAAACTACCATCAAAGAAAGGCTCGATACCGTGTTGAGAACGCTTTATCTTCTTTTTAACGAAGGATATTTTTCCAAATCAGGCAATCACCTTATCCGGAAAGAGCTATGCTCGGAAGCCATCCGGCTCACGCTGGTACTCACCGAAAATCCACTCACCAATACCTCAAACGCCAATGCCCTGCTGGCACTGATGTGCTTTCAAAGTTCCAGGCTGGATGCAAGAGCCACCAACGAAGGTGAAACCATTCTTTACGAACAACAGGATAAAAACCTGTGGAGTAAAGAGCTGATCCAGCAGGGTAACTATTATCTCGTAAATGCCTGCACGGGAAATGAAGCATCAAAGTATCACCTGGAAGCCGGCATCGCGTACTGGCATACCACGCCTGCTGCCGCTAATAAATGGAACCATATCCTGCAATTGTATAACCAGCTGATATTAATTGAATACTCTCCTATGACCGCATTAAACCGGACCTTTGCCTTTGCCAGAGTATATGGTCACCCGGCCGGCATAAAAGAAGCGGAAAAACTGGGGTTGCATCACAACAGTCACTATCATTCCCTGCTGGGCTACCTCTATGCAGTTACCGATAAAGAAAAAGCAGCGGCGCATTACCGCGAAGCCATCCATCTCACAAAATCAGCAGCGGAAAAGAAAACACTGATGCGGGAAATAGAGCGGCTGGGCCGCTGATTTATTTTTAATACCTTTATAACATGCAGGCAGATATACAAACGCTTTATCAATCCCCTATCTGTACGGTACATAACTTTTTGTGCCGGTGCAGGGAATGTATAGTGTCTGCCAAAGAATACCAGGAAACATTTTCTATGGCCTACATCCGCAAAGGGAATTTCCGCTTCCGGGTTTTCCGCAACGATCTGGATGCATATAGCGGCCTGTTCCTGCTCTGCAAACCGGGCTATGAGCACCGGGTAGCGCATGTACACAATATACCGGATCAATGCACCATCTTTTCGTTTCCTGCGGAAAGCGCAGACCGTTTGATGGAACATACAGCTTCTTTCTCCTGGTTTTTTAGCAACCCGGATATTCAATCCATCCTGATAAAGGCGACCCCTGAAATGGAATTTCTGCACCAGCGTATTTTTAGCCTACTGCAAAAAGTGCATTCTCCGCGTTTATGGATCGAGCAACTGATGACGGATCTTTTCATCATGGTGTTATCAGCCGGCGACCCACTTCAACCACTGCCCGCTTTGAATGATAAACAGAAAAGGAATTACCTGCCGGCGATAGAGCAGGTAAAAGTATTTATCAATGAAAACTATGCAGACGAGGTTACCCTGCCGCAACTTGCTGCGCTGGGCAATATGAGCCCATTTCATTTCAACCGTCTTTTTAAACAGGTTACCGCTGCCACACCTTACAACTACCTCTTGCAGGTAAGACTTAAACAGGCTACGCTACAGCTTTGCAACACCAGCTTACCGGTAACGGATATTGCCTTTTCAACCGGTTTTAACAGTCTTGAGCACTTCTCCGCTGCCTATAAAAAACAGTTCGGGAAATCACCTTCCGCCATGCGTTCTTAAAATGAGCAATTTTCCTTAAATAGTTGGCTTGCCTGCCGGTTAATTTTGCAGTAACAAACATCAGATTATGAAAACGCAATTATTAACTACCCTTGAAAATGCAAGGAATTATACACTGAGCGTAGCCGAAGCCATGCCCGAAAAAAATTATGCCTTTAAAACAACACCTGCTGTATGGACCTTTGGTGAATTGTTACATCATATAGGATACGGTATTGGGTGGTGGGAAGAAAATTATATCCGGCAACAGCCGTCCGGCTGGAACCCTCCACCCTCTACCACCGGCAAAGCAGCTACCATCGCATACCTGGATGCGGCGTTTGCCACATTGAAAGAAAATATGGAAAGCGTTCCTCTTTCCGACCAGGTAATCGCCGGGTTTTACGCTACTATTGACCATATTACGCATCACCGCGGGCAAGCCACCGTTTACCTTCGCAGCAAAGGCATTGTACCACCTGAATATGTTTACTGATCCTTTAATAAGTTTATATGCCGGTATATTATATTAACAGTTACGATATTATCAACGAAGAAGAATATGCAAAATACGGTCCGCCTGTTATACAACTACTCCATAAATACGGTGCGGAAGTATTGGCTTCCGACCTCCGGGCCAACGCTGTGGAAGGCACTGCAAAACGGATGAATGCCATTATTAAATTTCCTTCAGAAGCCGCGGCCCTGCAATGTTATCATGATCCGGAATACCAGCCGCTGAAAGCACTCAGGTGGCGCTCCACGGATAACTGCAGCATGATACTGGTGCATGGACAGGAATGATGACTTTCACATCTATAGTACAGGATTGCCGGATTTTTTCTATATTAAGGTATGGAAATCCGCCTCGTATGAAGACCCATACAGATAAACCAAAGAAAGACAACTCCTCTGCGGATACAAATAATTTTTCAGGACAACAGGGCAGCGGAGAATATGCAGTTGATAACCGGCCACAAGCAGCCGCAGATAAAGCATTGGCAAACCAGGTCAACAGTAGTTTCCATGTGCAACAGTCTAAAACATTGCAGGCGATGGTGAATGATAGTTCAAGGGTGGCCCGGCTGCAAAATTCACTTCCCTTACGGCATTCGGCGATACCATCTGCCCCGGTAATTCAGCGGGTAACCGTGGACCAGGAAAAGCGCTTTAAAACAATTATTGAACTGGCAAAGAATGATAAAAAACGTGGAGCCGCTTTAACACAGATAAACCTGCTGCTTACATTGCTGGAAGCGGATAAAAGCAGCGCCGCAGATACCATGCGTGTTAAGTTGCAGGAATTGAGAACAACCATTAATCAGCAATCCGGTACTCCCAAATCCAGCGATAAGCCCATTCCCCCTAAATCAACGGACGCTAAAACTCCGCCGCCTGGTGAGCTGAAAATTATATCAAAAAACACCCGTAGCAATACCACGGCAACGCCGTTTAGCAAAGGGACCACCCCGGTGAAGAAAAGCGTTTCACCGGCGCCTGCAAAGCAGGTGCCGGCACCGCCGGTCAAAAAGGAAAAGAAGAAGGTAAATCTCACTGGCGGAAAGAAAACGGCCGACCCAAAATTATTTATGGAATTTGTACAACATCTGTATGGTTATTTAGAAACTATCGGGCCTTTTAAAGAGGAAGACAAAGCAGCGTTGACTAAGGAGATAAAAGCAGGTATCAGTTCCAGTTTTAACCTGCCGGATGAAGAGCTAACGGCCGCTGCGAATAATATAATTGGCGCCCTCATATTTCAGCAGGATGATATATTCAGCGAATTTGTATCACAGGACGACCTGTTGGCCGAACATCAGTTACAAACCCACTCCACCCGCGGCGATGGCAACTGCTCTATACATGCGCTTTTAGGTGAAGAAAACGCTGATGGAGTACTTGTTTGTGACAATGCGCAGGAAATCAGGATAAAGCATGCCAATGCTTATAGCAATGATCAGTTATCACCCCATGCAAAGGAAAGAATGGACGCCGCCAGGGAAAACACTATCCGTCATTTTTCGGAGCGCCTGCTGAAAGATTACGCCAGCGATAAACCATTCATAGTCCCGGAAAGAAAAGAATCAAAAGATAAAGATCATGCTGAACAGCAGCCTTCTTTCAGTCAGCTGCAAAAAAAATTACTGGAAGCCATTCACCTGGCAAACACCGGTGGATACGAAGCTGGTATCCAAAGAAACGTAACTGAAAGCACTTTTGATAATGTATTGGAAGGAGTTACCGGGCAAAGCATATTCGCCGAACTGGTTGGATCTGGGGTTCTAACTAAAGAAGGAGCTGTTATCAACCCCGGAATTACTGTTCATGATATTTCAGGTGCCTTACCCTTTCCTATACAGGAAAAAGCGCTAGCCATATTTGAACTCCTTAAACCTTATATCAAGGGAAAAATAAACAGCCAACCGTTTGTTGAAAAGGCATTGGCCGATCCGGATGTTAAAGAAGCATACTTAGCTTTGCTCAAACACCAGCATCATTGGCTCAATGCAGAACAATTGGAGGCGCTGGCTTATGAGCATGGTAAAAGCTTGCTGCTGTTTGAGAATGATCTGATGGGAGGGCTCCAGGTAACAGATACAGTGAATGCCGGAGAAGGAAGGCCATTGGTACGTATTTACTCCAGCGGAACACATTTTGAGCGCCTGGATCCACTTACCGCCTCCACCCCTTCGGATAATGCGGGGAAAGCAGGCGTATCGCCTGCTCAACCGGGAGATGCCTTTCAGGAGGGCATGTACACCCGGGGACGTGCGCAATATCACAGTCCGTTCACTGCTGCCCGGAATAAGAAGCATACAACTGCTGATTACAGAGCGCGATACGCGCATGGCCTTGGTCATGGCATAAGAATATCGGCCAGTGTATTAAAACTTGTAAACACTATCTCTCAATCAGGTACACTGAAAATAAAGTTTAAAACAGACCAGGAACACCTGATGGCATTGTCCATGGCTGCACTCTGGCATGATGCTGCCAACAAAGCCGAAGATGATAAACTTGCAGAAAATAAACAGGGAGAATTGTTTGAAAAAACGGTTGCGGCGAACAGCGTCAAAACACCTCCGGATCCTTCCAGAAAAACGGCTTATACATGGGCAACAGCTTGCCTGAAACTCAAAGGCGCCATATCACACAGCGGGAAGCAATGGAATGATATGAGTGCTGAGGAGCAGGGCGCAGCCATTATTGCCGGTGCAGATTCATATGAATATGTGCGCTCTTATAAGCATATGCAGAAAAAATATGCGCCTGAAAAGAATATCCTGGTTAAATCGGGAGCAATGTCTCCTGAAAATGACAAAGAACATTTTAAAGCCGTAATGGAGCTTATCCTTGACACGGCCGGCAATACCGGGGGCGCCCAAACACCATATCCCAGACCGCATAAAGTTTCCGGCGACTTTGAGTTCAGGGGTATAGATGCGGTAAAAGACCCCATAAGCCCTCTTCATACTGCATTTGAAAAATTTGCAACCGGTGTTCCGGAGAAGTCTCCCGCAGATATTCTGTCGATTTTATATGGCTTCTCTTCTTCATCTTCCGCCTCTGAGGTTCCTGAAACAGCAACAAAATCAGGTCAGAAGCAGGGAGGCAGAAAAGATAATACCACCAATAACGCAGGGAAACGCGTTATAAAGTTTTTTCCCCGTGACCGTCATAGAAAGCCTATCCGTAACGAAATACCAAAAGACGGTGGATTTTTTACCCAGGGCGTAGCTCCGGAGTTTAAAAAGCTGCCTGGCAACACGGTAAAGCCGCCTGATGTTAATGCAGACCAGGCATTAGCATTAGTACACGGCATTCATGCCGACCATGTAGCCGGCGCATTTAAAAGCGGGTTCCTTTCAAGTGCTTATATGCGGGAAGGGCCATATGGAAAATACTCCCGGCCGGCCGACAAAACGGGTGGCGGCGGCCTGGGCGTTTATACGCGGGCGGTAGGAAAGGCACATACCAGGTGGCCTGCACATGGACAAGGCGTAGGAAGCGGCGATGCCAAGATACAGATAGTGCTTGACCCCAAAATTCTGACTTCCAACGCAGTATGGCGACATAGTTCAACAGATTTGATGGGAAATACACCTGGCGGAAAGGCCGCAAGGAGTAGTCGCCAGGGAAACCAATTGGATTCTTTTGATTTATGGGAGCAACAAAGCGAAGCGGAGAGGAACGATACCTTTAATAAAAATATCAGTAGCCCGGGCAGTAGTGGATTTTCCGGTAATGAACAAATGTTTTGGGAACGAATACCCTTGAAAGGTAATGTTACTGCTATTATCTGCAAAACGGCTAAACAACAGGAAAAAATAATCAGGGAGTTGCGCGGAAATCCTGAAGAGGGTTATG
>NZ_DATMTE010000019.1:0-2211 GCF_035564935.1 Chitinophaga sp.
ATGGCTGCGGGTGTAGCAGGCAACCTGTCGTCCAGGTCATAGCCGGTATAATCAAATGCGCGGTAGTTATTTTTGGTAAACTCAAAATAACCTGATACTTCAAAATCATGTTTACCGGTTACTTTTGAATACGTTAACCCGGAAGTGCTTACCAAAGTAACGTTCCTGGTAACGCCTTCGCCGAAACTACCTCTTCCTCCATTATCTACTTTATAACCGGAATACGAATCCGGGTTGATATAGCGTTCGGTGGTAGTTTCCCTAAAGTCTATGCCCAGCCTGGTTTTCGCTACCAGTCCTTTTGCCAGTATATAATTGAGTGAAGTACCGATAATGCTTTTCAGCTGGTTGTCTTTACTGCTGGTATTTAACATAGCTTCCAATGAGTTACTGCCTTCACGAAGGTCGTACACCGGGTATACATCATCGTTATAGTTGGTTACCAGTGTGCCATCCGGTGCATAAGGATATTCATAAGGCAGGGCATAGTATACGGCTGCCAGCGGGTTGCTGCCGCTGCTGGAGGCTTCTCTTTCTATAAAGGAAGATTCAGAATAGGCAAGGCCCACGTTAATGTTGGCTGTTAATTTACCGGCGTTGAAATCAAGGTTATTTTTAAAACTGTAACGTTTCAGTTCAGAGCGCCTGGCAATACCCTGCTGGTCGTAATAGTTTACAGAGCTATAAAACCGTACATTGTCGTTACCGCCGCTTACACTCAGTTGTTGTTCCTGGAATTTACCTGTTTGCAGAAAAATTTTCCGCCAGTCGGTATTCATATTTCTTAAACTGTCGAGTATATGATCTGCTTCCCGTTGTTCTTCCGGCGTTTTACCGGCGTAGTCCGGATTTTTATTGGAGAACTCCCAGCCAGGGCCGAGATTAGCGCCGGTTTCCAGTCCAACTTCTTCTTCAAACTGCAGATGTTCTTTGGAGTTCATCATCTGGAATTTGGGGGTGGTCATATTGGAAAAGCCATATTGCGACTTATAGGATACCGCTATTTTCCCGGCTTGTCCTTTTTTGGTGGTGATCACGATCACACCGTTGGAACCGCGCGATCCGTACAACGCTTTGGCGGAGGCATCTTTGAGCACGGTAACGGAGGCGATGTCTGAAGGGTTAATACCCTGGAACTGGCCGGCTTCAATAGGAATACCATCCATTACATACAAAACGGAGGAGCTGCCATTAATGGTACCTACGCCCCTAACCGTAACAGTGGCGCTGGTTCCCGGCTGACCGGAACCTGCAGATACCACCATTCCCGGCACGCGGCCCTGTAATATCTGGTCGAAGGTAGCCATGGGCACCTGTGTAATTTTATCGGCGCCTACTACGCCGGCAGCGGCGGTAGATTTATCCCTTGCATAATTCGTATATCCTGTAACCGTTACTGCATTCAGCGTCTTGATATCTTCTGTTAATACTACGTTGATCTCCCGCCTGTTGCCGATAGTTACCTGCTGGCTCACATAGCCTACCAGTGAAAACTGGAGCGTGGTGGCATTATCCGGGGCCACGAGCGTATATGCACCGTCTGAATTGGTAAGCGTGCCAGCGGTAGTGCCGGTGGCGCGGACCGTTACACCGGGTAAGGGCAGGTTATCCAGGCCCCTTACGGTTCCTTTGATAGTCATATCCACGGCAGCGGTGCTTTCTGTATCGGCGTATACTACCACCAGCCCGTCTTCTTTCAGGGTGTATGCCAGGTTGGTGCCTGCAAATGCCTGTGAGAGCACGGCATCCAGCGTGGCTTCTTTTGCTGCAACGGTCACTTTCCTGTTTTCAGGCAGTGTTTTATCATGGAATACAAAACGGTAGGCCGTTTGATGCTCCAGTGTTTTCAGCAATTGTTTGATACTTGTTTCTTTTACCTGCAGGGTAATCGTTTCCTGCGCGAAACAAATAGCCTGCACCTGAAGGCAGGTCAAAAAAAGAAGAACAGTCAATTTCATAGTAAGCAGCAATTTGCCGGCGGGAACAGGTTTCCCTTTCCATTCCAGGAATACAAGTTTTAACATACCTTTGATGTTGGTTTAGTTAATGATCATTCAGGACATTTTCTAGCCTAAATCCGGGGGAAGTGTGCCAGCACTTCCCCTTTCTTATTTGGTTGATATATAAATTTGTTTATTTACTGATAATGATTTCCCCGTTCACCATCTTAAAGCTGAATGGATAAGATAACTGCAAGGCATCCAGAGATCG
>NZ_DATMTE010000020.1:0-5489 GCF_035564935.1 Chitinophaga sp.
TAAGAAAATGTTGGGTAAAGGTCAATTCCCTATAAACGTAGTATTAACAGGGGAAAGCAGGAAGCGGCCAGGTCATTTATCCACCTGTTGTGGATTTTCAGTTTTCTGAAATTGTTAAACGATCAATATCTTTGGGATAACTTATGATATTATTATTTTTAAAATGTCATAAATAGAAAATTTCGGTTATCATTGGTTCCGGGAGTGACAGGCATTATCATAAAAGCATCTGCAATATTTTTGTATTGGGAATGAAATGATGATGGTGGCTTCTGCTCATCGCCATCCTGATAAAGCAAGAGAGTTGTGTATAACCGCCCAGGAAAAGGGTTTTGGCTTAGTTATTGCCGCAGGGGGAATGGCAGCAGCCTTACCGGGAGTTGTATCAGCTTACACTTCGCTGCCTGTTCTTTGAGTTTCTTTAGATGGTGTTTTAGCAGGTGATGCTGATAAAGATATCGCCGCTAAAGTAGAAGCCTTCAAACAGAACGGGTATAGAATTTAGTGATAGCTTAACAATTGCGTCTTCCAGGTTATACAAGATTTAAATATATTCGGATTGAAAAATACCGATCATTTCCTGGACAATTAAACCTTAGAATCATTGACTGAATCCATTATCAATTTAGACAGTATTAATCCCATTGAGTTTTTCGGCGTTAACAACGGAAAGCTTGATCTGCTGAAAAAGAAATTCCCATTGCTTAAGATCCTGTCCAGGGGCACCCAGTTAAAATTGAGTGGGGCACCGGAAGAAGTGGCTACTGCGGAGGAAAAAATCGGTCAGATCGTTAAATACCTGGAGCGGAACGGGAACCTGACGGAGAACTATTTTGAACAGATTCTTGGAGATGAGGAAGGCACCAAAGTCGACAATTTCAGCGAGCGTAATCCTAATGAAGTATTGGTGTTTGGCCCCAACGGCAGAACCGTAAGGGCCCGTACGTCCAATCAGAAAAAGATGGTGGCGCTGGCGGAAAAGAACGACATCATTTTCGCAATAGGTCCTGCCGGTACCGGTAAAACCTATACCGCCGTAGCCCTGGCGGTTCGTGCCCTCAAAAACAAGGCAGTTAAAAAGATCATTCTAACCCGCCCTGCGGTGGAAGCAGGTGAAAGCCTGGGCTTCCTGCCGGGAGATCTCAAAGAAAAGATCGATCCATACCTGCGGCCATTGTACGATGCGCTGGATGATATGATCCCTGCCGAAAAGCTCAGTTACTACATGACCAACCGCGTCATTGAAATTGCACCACTGGCGTATATGCGTGGACGTACCCTGGATAATTCCTTTATTATCCTCGACGAAGCGCAAAATGCCACCGACCTGCAGATCAAGATGTTTCTAACCCGTATCGGCGCATCTGCACAGGCCATCATCACCGGTGACCTCACACAGATAGATTTACCCAAGAATCAGCAATCCGGTCTGGAAAGGGCTACCCGTATCCTTCGTAACATTGATGGTATCGGGCATGTGGAACTTGATGAGGAAGACGTGGTAAGACACCGCCTCGTAAAAGCCATCATCAAGGCTTATGAAGCCAATAAAGAAAAATAAAGCATTTTGATATCCGGTCATTTTTGATACCTGGTTATTTGCCTGGCCGTAAAACGGCCACCAGGCAAGTAACCAGGTATCAAAATAGCAATAATCTGAATATTTAACTCTTTGTTAACGGCGATTGCCGTAAGTTCACCTGTTTTTATCCGAGGGAAACATTCAGTCTGAAGCCTGTGAATGTGCTGAGCTATAGCTGATCGACTTTGCAGTATTGAAGTTTACCCCTATTTTTGTTGTGATATATTATAATTTATCGACCGCATGACCAATTTTTTTCGAATCATGACACTGGCATTGATTACAACATTGCTGTTAGGCAGTTGTAAGAAAAGGGCTTCCCCGGAAGAGGTGGCGCTGGCGTTTATGCATGCGATTCAGGATTCGAACTACGACCAGGCCAGGGATTATGCCACAAAAGAATCCCAACAGGTATTACAGATCTATGCCATCTTCGACGGCCGCCGCAGCGGTGCTGAAAGAGAAAAAATTAAAAACGCCCATATCGAGGTAGTCAATATCGAAGAAAACGGCGATAAAGCAGCGGTTACTATACTCAATTCCTCCGCCCATCAGAAAGAAGTCCTGCAGATGGTGAAAGAAAACGGTCAATGGAAAATTTCCCTGACGTTCGATAGCATCATCCCCAATTACACGCCCCAAACCGGTGGTAATGCTGCCCTGGATTCCACTGCTGCACCAGCCGACAGCGCCCCTGTCAACGGCCTTACGGTGCCAGGAAACTAAATAATTACCCACTCTTTTGTATTTTACACAAAAAGGAAAGGATAATTTTTAGCTATTAACGGCTAGTTCCCTTAATTTTGCCACGCATTAATGATGCGGATGTGTGGCTTATTCCTGTTTTTACTTACCGGAAACCTGACCATATCTTCATGAAAAGTGAGGTGAGTACTTTATTCACTTTTCAACATTAATCCAATATTGAACAATAAACCTTAAAGTAAAGTAGATTATTATGATGACAAATCCCTGGCACAGTGTAAGCCCCGGCTCTGAAGTGCCAAATGTTGTAAATGCAATTATAGAAATTCCAAAGGGATGCCGAGCTAAATATGAACTGGATAAAGAAAGCGGTTTGCTGAAACTGGACCGGGTCTTGTATTCTTCTGTATACTATCCTGCCAACTATGGCTTTATTCCTCAGTCTTACTGCGATGACCATGATCCGCTGGATATCCTGGTGATCTCCCAGATCGAATGTGTGCCCATGTGTATCATCGACGCCAAAATAATCGGTGTAATGCAAATGATAGACGGCGGCGAAGCAGATGACAAGATCATCGCAGTAGCTGCCAACGATATGAGCGTAAACCACATCAACGATATTACCGAATTGCCACCTCACTTCATCGACGAAATGCGCCATTTCTTCGAAGAATACAAAAAACTGGAAAAGAAAACCGTTGTGGTGGAAGAGTTCCAGAACAAAGAGAAAGCAAAACAGATCATCCTCAAGAGTTTTGACGACTATCGCAAGATCTTCAAACAAAGTTGAGTGTATCGCCTTCGGCGATGCGCGGATTTTGTCTGACTCAGGATTAAACTGATTACGCTGATTACCCTGATTTGATTACTTTGGATTTAAAATGATTTTGGGAGATTTAAGCGAATAATTCCGCCTAAATCTCCCAAAATCATTTAATCATTACAAAATCAAATCAGAGTAATCAGCGTAATCAGTTTAATCCTGAGTCAGACAAAATCCGCGTATCGCCGAAGGCGATCCTCAGAAATACCGCTTTATAATGCGCAGGTGGTGCGTACGCAGCCCTGAATCTGCATTAATGATCCCTTCGTTGTCTATCGGGTCTATACGTACTTTGCCGGAGGAGTGAATGATTTCATGATCGTTCAGCAAAATACCTACATGCGTTATCCTGCCTTCCCCGTTATCAAAGAATGCCAGGTCTCCCAGGCGCCCTTCCTGCAGGAAGTCAACAATACGCCCCTGTGTAGCCTGCTGCCACGCATCTCTCAAAAGCGGGATACCAGATAGCTTAAATACATGCTGGGTAAAGCCGGAACAATCCACTCCAAACACGCTGATGCCTCCCCAGAGATACCCCGTGTTCAAAAACTTCATTGCGGCGTCTTTTAACGCGTTAATATCCACAGCCGCGGGGTTGGTAAGCGGAAGCGGCTTATCTTCAAATTTTACCGTAATATTTCCCCATTGCGTGGAAGTATTGCTGTTGCCCTTCACCAGGCAACCAAACGGCACCAGCATGAGCCTGTCGTTCATGATAACCCGGTTCACCCAGCCCGGAAAATAAAAGGTGGCGGGCGCCAGGTACAACTCCTCCTCCACCTGCTCCAGGTGGGCGGCTGTAGCCCAGCCGGTATATCCGTCGTATTGATTCGTTATCTTCACCCAACCGTCGGCAGCCGTTTCAACGATTTCCACTGCAGCTCCCCAGAGCAACTGGGAAATCATCTCGCTTTTATGTGAAGCAGTACTCCTTAAAGGCGCAACTGGCACAATGACAATAGCGTATGGCATATTAATTGTATAAATCCGTTTTATTATTCAATAATCTTATGCGCTGAATGAACTTTTTCTGCTTTTGTACGTAAATATAAAGTAATAAGTTTATGCAACAACAGTTAACCAATTTATCAGACAAGGAGTTAATATCACGCGCCAGGAAGCAACTTGACCGCGAGGCAGAAGGCGTATTGATGGACAGGTACAGTCATTTACTGGTTGCTGTTACAATTCCCCATCTGAATAGCCAACCTAATCTTGACCCCAACGTTGTTTTCCCCACCCTGCTGCAAAGATTAAGCGCCAGCCTTAAAACGCAAACTATTTATAAAGTCAGTGAATGGCTGCTGCATATACAAAAAGGCTACATGGGGAAACCTGAAAAAAATACCCCCTTCTATCCATCCCGCGACGGCAGAGACCTTCTGCATATCGAGAATACGGTAGATAAAGCCGCCACTAACATCATTGACCGCCAGGACCTCATTGTACGACTGGAACAGGCGCTACAGCGGTTAAGTGCCGACGATAATGCACTGATCACGCAATTCTATCTCGAAAATAAATCCTTTGCCGACCTTACAGCTGCCACCGGGCTCCCCCGGGAAAAGTTAAGATCGCAACTCAAAGCCGCCAAAGGAAAACTTGCCAAGCTATTTATGAACCAGGGATATGTTAAGTAACAAACCGAATAATGAGAAAGTACTGAAGATCTTTTCTGCCATCCGGTGCCTCAGCAGGGACCAGCTGCCCCGTTATATGGACGGCAGGCTGACCGATGTGGAAAGACACCTGGTGGAACAGCATCTTACCGACTGCGACCTGTGCTATGACGCATTAAGCGCACTGGAGAAAGAGGAAAATACAGAGCGATACCAGGACTTTACCAATAAGCTCCAACGCTACGTGCAAAACAGCGTACAACCTGTTTCACATGTACAAAAGGTAGCACAGTACACCCGCAAGGAAAAGAACAAGGAACATATGCTCACCTATTTCTGGGTCCTTGCTTTTATTGGTTTGGGCATAGGCAGCGTGTATGTATTGCGCGGGCATATGCGGAACCAGCCCCCCGTACGCATTATGGCGGCAGCGGCGCCCCAAAAAGATTCTGTACAGGAAGAAGTAGCCACCGGTGTTCCACTGGTTACAGCCGCGCAAAATGATCCTGTACCAACACCCGCGCCGGCAGCCCCGGCTACCGGAACCACCGCAAAACCAGTGGCAGCTGCAGTTCACGTGGACTCTGCCGCCCTAAAAAGAGCCGCTGCCTTAAAGGCACAGCAAAAGAAAGTTGCCGCAGATAGTCTTAAAAAACAAGCGCTGCTGCAAAAGCAAGCCGACTCACTTAAAAAAGACGCTGCCGATAAAGCCACCGCCAAAGCAAAAGAAGAAGAGAAAAAGCCGGAACCAAAACCA
>NZ_DATMTE010000021.1:0-6308 GCF_035564935.1 Chitinophaga sp.
ATCAGCTGATCCGGTTCCGCGGCATAGCTTCTTCCAAAAATGGCGCGTTTACCCGGTTCAATCATTCCGACTTTATCAGTCCGGTCGGCTTCCTTCCCAAAGAAATAACGATCCTGGTCGTTTACCAGTGCAAATATTGACCGGCTTACTGAAACCCTCGGTTCCCGCTGGTGGCCCGCTTTTTTCCATGCTTCTTTGTATAACCTGATCTGCTCGGCCTGCTGTACATGAAAAGGCTTACCACTTTCATCCTGCTTCAGGGTAGAACTTTGAAGATACATGCCGTTTTCCGCCGCCCAAACAGCTGTAGCATTAGACGCGGCGCCCCACCAGATACGTTCCCGTAATCCTTCCGAATATGGTTCCAAACGCAGCAGGCCCGGTGGATTCGGAAACATCGGGTTTGGGTTGGGCCTGGCGAATCCTATACCTTTTAACTTATCCAGGAATTGGAGGGCTTTACGGCGTCCCATGTCTGCGTCGGTTTCTCCTTCTGCCGGTTCATACCCGAAATACCGCCAGCCATCAATTACCTGTTCCGGCGATCCTCTGCTGATTCCCAATTGCAACCGGCCTTCCGAAATTAAGTCGGCGGCCCCGGCATCTTCCACCATATACAGCGGGTTCTCATAACGCATATCAATTACACCCGTTCCAATCTCTATTTTGCTTGTTTTGGCGCCGATAGCCGAAAGCAAAGGAAATGGCGATCCCAGCTGCGCTGCAAAATGATGTACCCGGAAATAGGCGCCGTCTAAACCGATTTCCTCCGCAGCAACCGCCAGGTCAATCGACTGCAGCAACGTATCACCCGCGGTACGGGTGCTATACGCAGGATGGTCTGACCAATGCCCAAACGATAAAAATCCTATTTTCTTCATAAATCTTCTTTCGGGACGAAAAATAACTCATTATTAAACAACAAAAAAGCACCACTAACACATAGGTTACTGTTTTCAGACCGGCGGTCATAACTGGCAAACGGCTATTCCGGGATGAACGGTAAAATCGAAGACGCTACCCTGCAGGAAATCACTTCCATTTATTCAGCCGGTGGACTGAACATAATGAGGAATGGCAGATGATATTTACCATGAAAGAAAATGATCTGTATGTACGTTGTCCAAAAGCGGGTCTACCGGAGTCAGAGTATATGCATTGAAAGAGAACTATTGTTATACGAAAGAAACGCCAATAAAATTTGAATTACTGGCGCAGCCAGATGGTAGTATGCTACTGGTTACCTATAACAATTCTGGCAAAGACGCCGAATGGAAACGCATTGATAAAACAAACGGCAAATAACTTTGGCGTGATTATCTTCCTTTAACAAGACGAACCAGCCAGATAAGGATCACTGATCCTATCAACGCAACTATCAGGGAACCGATAAATCCATTTCCCATATGTATACCCAGCTGGCCGAATAACCAGCCTCCCAGCCAGCCGCCAACAACGCCTACCAGGATATCTATCAGCACTCCAAATCCGTCGCCACGCATTAATTTACCTGCCAGCCAACCTGCAATGCCACCAATGAGTAAAGTCCATAACATAAGGAGATATTTTTGAGATAATTGAATGTAACAATTAATTGGCACTTACAGCATTTTTTTATATTAAGATGAAGGCCGCATTGATCCTTCTATCAATGCGGTCTTCATCCCGTTTATTTTTTGTGGAAAAACCGTTTAATAACCCGGGTTAGGTACCAGGTTGGGGTTCAGTGCCAGCTCTATTGCCGGGATAGGAAACACACGGCGGAAAACATCGTTATCAGCCGGTTTGAATCCCCACTTGCCTTCAAATTTGCCAAAACGGATCAGGTCATTTCTTCTCCAGGCTTCCCAGGCAAATTCGCGGGCGCGCTCTTCCAGGATCATAGGCAGCGTGGTTCCCACCAATGGCGTGGTACCGGCGCGACTACGGATCTTGTTCACCAGTACATCGGCGGTTTGCAGCTCCCCCTTTACAACCGTAGGCGCGGCGCCCCGGAGAATGGCTTCTGCCTTCATCATAATCACATCTGCCAGGCGCAGCACGGGAAGATCCGTGTTCTGGAACCGGGTGGCCGTATTCAGGTTTTTATCAGGATAATACTTGATGGAACGCACCCCCTTCAATTGCCCCCGCAAATCGTTGCCTACATCAAGCTTGGCTTCTCCACCGGCTTTCAGTGTTAAAGCAGGGGAAATTTCCACCCACCAGTCCACCGGCGCATCTGCACCGGGAGAAGAAGCATCCAGCGTTTTGGTAGTGGTATGAACAATGTTGGGCGTACCATCTTTGTTATACTGTTTACCGGATAACCAGGTATTGTTACGAACATCGTTCGGCTGGTTAAAATAGGCATAGAAGTCGGAAATAGTGCTCAGCGCCACACTGGGACCAAATGCCGCCGGCAGGTCGAAACGCTCTTTCAGGAAAGGGTGCAGGCAGAAACGGGTAAAGTGACAACCGGGAATAAGATTGGCATCATAAGGAATGGCGAAAATGGTTTCTTTGATCTGCGGACCATTATCCGGTTTAAATACTGACGCAAAATCAGCATCCAGTGAATAAGGCGCATTCAGGAGAATACTGTCTGCCATGGCCACCGCATCGGTATAACGCGGCGTACCGGTATAGTATTCTGCATTGAGATACATTTTTTCCAGCAATGCAAAGGCCAGCCATTTGGTAGCACGGCCGTAAGTGCTGCCATCCACCTTGGTAGTAAGATCAGGTAACGCTGATTTCAATGTGTTCTCAATAAAGGCAAATACCTCCTTACGCGGTTTCGTAGCCGGGAGCGTGTTTACCGGGAAGGTATCCAATATGGGGATGTTACCATACAGGTCCATCATAAAGAAATAGAAAAGCGAACGCATAGCCTTCAGCTCTGCAAGAGAAGCGGATTTATAATCCCCGGCAGGTAGCCCGTTCACCAGGTTGATGGCATTATTGGCAATATTGATGCCACCAAAACCCCATTGCCAGGAACTGATCACGAATGGGTGACTGCTGCCCCAGGTATGCAGGTGCATGAAACGGTATTTCCCGCCATCATCATAGTTACCATCGCGGGCAGGAATGATGGCCTCATCGGTAGAAAACTCCTGCAACATCCAGTAGTCCACTCCATAACTGAAACCGGTACCATTCATCCAGTAAGTGGCATCACCTGATTTGGTATTGGCCAGCTGGGAATACACAGCCCCTATAGCGGCTGCATAGGAGGCGCTGTTGGAAGGAAAATTGGAAGGCGTATACTTCGACGCTACATCTACATCCAGCTTACTGCAGGCGGTAAGCGCCAGTATGGCAAGCAGGAAAATACCAAGGATTCTTTTATAGCTCATATCTTTATTTTTAAATAGTCAGACGGATTAGAAAATAGCATTCAGACCAAAGATGAATGACCGGGTCTTAGGATAATAATTCCTGGCGTCAATACCGGGTGTGAGGCCACCAAGATCAATTTCAGGATCTATGCCTGTATAATCCGTAATAGTAAATACATTGTTAACGTTGCCGTATATACGCAGTTTACTGATGTAGTTACTTTTGATCCTGAAAGTATACCCCAGTGTAAGGTTATCCAAACGCAGGTAGGAGCCATTTTCCAGGAACCTGTCGGAGATCAGGAAAGAGTTCTTATCGTTGTAGGACTCCCCTGTTGTAAATTTCAGGATATTGGTCATTTTCGCATCTGTTGGCGTGTTCAACGCCGCGGTGGTAGCATTGAGTATCTTGTTGCCCGACACCCCGCGTATAAAGATATTCAGATCAAATCCCTTATAGGTGAAAGTGTTGCTCCATCCATAATTAATGCTGGGTTGTGCATTGCCTGCCTGCATCAGGTCGCCGATGCTGGGAGAGGTAGTAATCGAACCATCTGCCTTCTGATAGGTAGACACGCCATCTTTATCTTTCCCCATATAATGGAACAGGGTGAATGTACCAATGGGTTGTCCTTCCAGTATTTTCTGGCTCCAGTTACCGGATTGCCCTTTGCCACCAAGAATAGCGGTTGGAATGTCTTTCAATGTAAACCTTCCGCTGGAAAGTGCGCTGATGCTGTTGGTATTATGTGATACGTTGACAGATGTTTTCCATGAGAAATGCTTGCTACTCACCGGCTCGGCATTCAGCACTACTTCCACCCCCTTATTACTTACTTTACCAACGTTCGCCAGCAAGGTGGTGGTAATATATTGGGTGGTAGACACCGGGTAGTTCCAGATAAGATCTGAAGTTTGCTTATCGTAGTAGTCCACTGCACCGCTCAGCCGTCCCCTGAAGATGGTAAAGTCGATACCGGCATTGAGCATGGCGGTGCGTTCCCATTTCAGATCGGGGTTAGGATTTTGCACGGGAGCGATGGCATTGATCAGGTTACCATTATCATAATAACGGCCGGTGTTGCTGTATTGCAGTTGCGCCGCCAGCGGATCAAAGCCCAGCGAGTTACCAGACACACCATAACTTACCCTCAGCTTGAGGTCATCAAAGAAGTCGTTCTTTTTCATAAACGGTTCCTGGCTGATACGCCATCCTGCCGATACTGCCGGGAAGTAACCCCAGCGGTTGTTTTTACCAAAAGCAGAGGAGCCATCATTACGTAGTGATGCCTGGAAATAATATTTGTCTGCATACTGGTAATTGATCCTGCCATAGTAAGAAATCAAACGCAGGGTGGTAAGCGTGCTGGTGGCAGAGTTATCGAATACTACGGTGCCGGGAGGCGGGTTGCTCAGGCTAAGATTATTCCAGGAAAGCGCATCACTCCCAAAGCCCTGTGTGCTTACACCAAAGCCATCGCCGTTCTGGTCCTGCTGCCAGGAGTATCCGGCCAATACCTTGAAATTATGTTTACCAACGGTTTTATCGTAATTAAAATAAGACTCAATGATGTTACGGGTGTTTGTCCAGGCCAGGCGGGTAGCCTTACCATTGAGCCCTTTTGCGAGTACGGACAAACTGTTATAATACACATTTCTCGTTACCTGTTCCCGCTGGGTGGAAAGACTCAGCGTATAGGTAAGACCCGGGAGTATTTTCACTTCAGCAACACCATTACCCAGGAACTTATTGATCTTTGTTTCGTCGCTGTTGTTCTCAATGAGCGATACCGGGTTATTGCTGCCGCGGATATTACCGGCATAATCTTCCGTAAAGCTCCCGTCGGGTTGCTTTACCAGTACGGTAGGCAGGTAGTTGAGCATATTCGACAATACCGCATCGGGCACATTGTTTTGCGTGGTAGATGAATTGAAGATGTTCACGCCCAGTCGCAGGCGGTCGTTAAACGCGTATTGGTCGATGTTGGCGCGGATCCC
Source organism: Chitinophaga sp. (assembly GCF_035564935.1). Classification (GTDB taxonomy): domain Bacteria; phylum Bacteroidota; class Bacteroidia; order Chitinophagales; family Chitinophagaceae; genus Chitinophaga. Next base: position 5,322 of record NZ_DATMTE010000021.1, read on the forward strand.
CATCCTTTTCAGCGATGATCCCTCAATGATACCTGGATTGTCAAGATAGTTAATACTGAAACCATAGGTAGTGCTTTTGGAGCCGCCCATGAGCGACAGGTTATGATTATGAGAAACAGCATCGCGTTGTACTTCCTTTTGCCAGTCGGTATTTACCGGCGTGGTGGTACCCGGATACATATCGTTGTTAGCGGTGGCAAGTACCTGGCCATTATCTGCCAGGTATTTCCGTAATTCATCGCCGGTAAGCACTTCAAGCCGTTTGGATACTTTTTCAAGACCCACATAAGCATTATAGGCAATGCGCAGCTGATCCGCTTTAGGCCGGCGGGTGGTTACCATGATTACGCCATTGGCAGCCCTGGCGCCATAGATAGCAGTGGAAGCGCCATCCTTGAGAACATCGATGCTTGCTATATCATCCGGCGCCACCATATCGATTGGCGCGCCCGGCACACCATCAATTACGTAAAACGGCTCCTGGGCGCCACTGCGCAAGGTGGATGGTCCTCTCAGTATTACACTGGGGTTCTGGTTAGGGTTACCACTTTTGGTGATCGTTAACCCTGGCACTTTACCCTGTAGCAACATCGACGGAGACGCAATTACCCCCTGTGTAAATTCTCCCGGGCTTACAGAACTGATGGCCCCCGTCACATTCTTCTTACTGGTTTTACCATAACCGGTGATCACCACATCATTCAACTGCTTTAGCTGTGCCTGCAAAGATATATGGAGATCGTGCGCCCCATTTATCATTACATCCTTGCTTTCGTATCCTACAAATGCAACATGCAAGGTACTGTTACCACCAGCCACTTCTAAATGATAATTTCCCTCCACATCCGACACCACACCATTGCGCGTGCCAACTTCAGAAATACTTACACCCGGGAGGGGCTGATTTTTGTCGTCCGTAATCCGGCCCTGCACCTTGAATTTATCCTGCGCCAATGCCGGTAAACAGGCAATGCACAGACATACTAT
>NZ_DATMTE010000022.1:0-3270 GCF_035564935.1 Chitinophaga sp.
TATCAGCATAATTGGCGAGGTTCTCGTTGGTATACAACTCCGGGTCCATGCCACCATATTTCGTAATGGTAAACAGGTTTTGCGCACTCACATAAATACGTGCATTGGTAAAGCCGATGCGTTGCAACAGGGAGGGTGATAGGGTATAACCCAGCATCACGTTTTTAAGCCGCAGGTAGCTGCCATTTTCCACGTAGCGGTCGGAAGTACGGCGGTTGTTATTGGGATCAAGGAAGGTAGCCCTGGGCGTTTTATTGCTGGTACCTTCTCCATGCCAGCGTTCTTTGTAGAAATCTTCCTTATTATTAAATCCTCTTCCGTCGAAGCTGTTGATGATGTTATCTACTTCATTATAGATCTGGTTGCCCTGCACACCATTAAAGAACAGGGTGAGGTCGAACTGTTTGTAATTGATACTGGCATTCAGGCTGTATAACAGTTTGGGATTAGGGTTGCCGATAATAGTACGGTCGGCGTCATCAATTTTTCCGTCGTTATTGTAATCTACAAAACGGATATCGCCTGGTTTGGCATTGGGCTGATACAATTCACCTTTGCTGTTTGTATACTGCGCTACTTCCTGGTCGTTCTGGAATAAACCATTTGTTTTGTAACCATAGAAAGAGCTGATCGGTTCGCCCTCCCGCAGGATCACGCGACCGGAACCGGCGGAAAAGATCTGTTCACGGCCTTTGTATAACGATACTACTTTGTTACGCAGGGTGGTAACGTTGGCGGCTATATTAAAAGAGAGATCTTTTTGCAGGGCCTGTTTATAACCGGCGGTGATTTCCAGCCCTTTATTGCTCATTTTAGCGCCGTTTACATAAGGCGGAGTGGCATCACCGTTGGTGTAGGAAGAAGGCAGCTGTATGAGGATGTCTGAAGCTTGTTTGTTAAAGTAATCCACGCTGAGGGTCAGCGCGCCTTTCAGGAAACCCGCGTCCACACCAATGTTCGACTGTGTCGTAGTTTCCCATTTCACATCGGGGTTGCCACGGCTGATCACCTGTAAAATATTATTGCTGGTGGAGTAAATGGTAGCAAATGGATAAAGGCCGATATCCTGGTTGCCCAGCTGTCCCCAGCCTCCGCGGATTTTGAGGTCATTCAGCCAGGTCACATCTTTCATAAAATTTTCATGGGCAATGTTCCAGCCGGCAGAGAAGGAGGGGAAGTAGCCCCAGCGGTTGTCGGCGCCAAAGCGGGAAGAAGCATCCGCCCGCATGTTCACATTCAGCATGTACTTGTTGTTATATGCGTAGGTAACCCTGCCGAAGTACGACATCAGCGCCCATTCTTCCAGGTTGCCGCTGTTGAACTGCTGACCGGAACCGTAATCGAGGTAACGCAAGCTGGTGGAAGCATCGGCGCGGTTATCGTAGCCATTACGGGATGCCGCGAGGTAGTCTACCTTGGAAGAAATATATTCGGAACCCAACGTTACACCCACATTATGTTTTTCATTGAACAGGTGGTTATAATTGAGTACGTTGGTCCAGTTATAGGTAGTATAGCGGTTACGGAATTTATCCAGCCCTTTGTCTTTATCCTGCATCAGGGTGCGGTCGCCGGGTATTTGGCCACTGTATTGCTGTTGTTCTGCAATAAAAAAATCGGTGCCAAGGTCGGTACGGAATTTAAAATCATTCAGAAAACGGGCTTCTGCAAACACGTTACCCAACAGGCGGTATTTGCTCATGGTGCGGGTACGGTAGTCGGCAATGGCCAGTGGATTTTTTCCGTCTCCATATAGCAAAGCATTTTTATAGAGATCTGCCGGTGGAAGGTCGGTATAAAAACCGGTCTTATCATCGTAGAGCGGAAGGGCATTAGGTCTTATAAGCGCATAGCGTACCACACCCGGCAAGCTGCCCGGGCGGGCGCCATCGCCGGAAGCGCCTATTTCCTGGGTGCGGTCGTAGGTAAGGTTCATGTTTTCACCCACGCGCAGCCAGCTTCTTACTTCGCTGCTCACATTGGAGCGGACGCCGTACCGTTTGAAATTGGAGTTTACAATGGTACCGTCCTGGTTTACCACGTTGCCGGCCAGGTAGTAGCGGGTTTTATCGGAACCGCCTGAAAAAGCCAGGTTATAACGCTGGGTAAGCGCCTGCCGGAAAAGGGCGTTCAGCCAGTTGGTATTCGGCAATTTGGAAGGATCATCCTGGTTGCGGGTGGCGGAGCCGTCGTTAGCAAAAGCTTCGTTCTGTAGTTCTATGAATTGGCTGGTACTGAGCATATCGGGCAGCCCGCTGGCATTGGCAATGCCATAGGCGATATCAAGATTGATCTCGTTTTTGCCGGCTTGTCCTGTTTTGGTGGTTACGAGGATCACGCCATTGGCGGCACGTGAACCATAAATGGCTGCCGCTGCTGCATCTTTCAGCACTTCAATGGAGGCGATGTCGTTGGGGGAAATGGTATTCAGCCCGCTGTTCATAGGTACCCCGTCAATAATATAAAGCGGGTTGCTGCTCTGGCTGAGGGAACCGATACCCCTGATGCGTACTACGGCTTCAGTGCCGGGAGCACCGGTAGGAGAGGTAACGGAAACACCGGAGGCCTGTCCCTGCAGGGCGGTACTGAGATCGACCGCCTGGGTTTTAGCCAGGCTTTTTCCATCTATTGAGGAGATGGCGCCGGTAACCTGGCTTCGCCGTTGCGTACCGTAGCCTATTACCACCACATCTTTTAAAGCCACTTCATCTTTTTGTAAGGTCACATCAAGTGCGCCGCTGCCGGGGTACTGCATTGTTTTGGTAAGAAATCCCATAAAGGAAAATTGCAGTGTAGCAGGACCGTTGCCGCTGATGGTAATGGTATAGCTGCCATCCACGCCGGAAACAGCGCCGTTTTTGGTATTGGGCTGTATCACGGTAACGCCGGGGAGGGCGCCTCCCTGCTCATCGCTGATACGGCCGCTTACTTTAACCTGGGCATAGGTTGCCCCGCCAAGCAGCAACAGTATCACAGCTGACATTAATTGTGTCCAGTTTTTCATTCGTAAGAATTTAATGGTTCCGTCCCCCTGGAAGAACCGGTTTAAAAATGTATTTAACGTTGGATTTGAATGGAATTTACAGGCCGTGCATCTCCTGTTTTTTTCATACGCCGGATAATTTTTTGATTGATCTGGATGAACTAAAGGTAGGTGTAAGAGGCGGGAAGCGACTGTACTATAGTTACAAATAACTGTACAATTGCGCAGGTTTTTGATCAATAAATATTGACAATCAAATAATTGTGTGTTTACTTGTCTTGTGTGCC
>NZ_DATMTE010000023.1:0-3153 GCF_035564935.1 Chitinophaga sp.
GCCTACGCCCAGCTGTATGCTCTGGTTCTTCCAGTTGTCTGTGCTGGCAATGCTGTTAAGTCCTTTTACATCATTAAAGCCAATTATGTAACGGGCACTAATATTAATGATAGGCAGCTGCAACCATAAGCCAGCTACACCCGAAATTTCTCCTCCTTTAAATGCCTCATTAGCTGCGCCTAATACCTTTCTATCACTAATTAATGCTCCAAATTGAGGTCCAACCTGTAACTTTAAACGCGGTGTGCCTAAATCGATGTTAGCTAATAATGGAATGCTCAGATAATTCAGGCTGATATTTTTGCGGTCATCTGATGTACTTACATTTTCATAAATGGAACTAAATTTATCTGTAGTTTCCGTCTTGGTAGATGAGAACACCAATTCTCCCTGTACACCAAAGCCTTTTACAAGATTCACCTGAGCAAAAGCCCCAAGGTGATATCCTAATTTAAAACCATCTTGAAAGCCTTCTCCATCCAGCTTTCCGAGATTAGCGCCACCTTTAACACCAAAGCGCAGGAATTTTGATGTTTGTGCATTCACAGTTGACACAGTTGAAACAGCAGCTATCATCAGCACTGCTACGGCGAAAAACAGTTTTTTCATAAAATTACGTATTGTTAGTAATGGTTAAACTATAGACGTCCGGGGCAAAAAATACCCCTATGTTGCAATTACATTTCCCGTAATTACAAATTCCGTGCTACTTGTTAAAGAAATCAAAAACTGTATAAAATCCGGGCAGTGAAATAGCTCATAATGCTTTGATCTGTACCGGTTAAAGGCTTAAACACAGTGTAGGAGGGCGCCAGGTTCAGGCGGCCTATAAAATAGGATACGCTGGTAGTAATATCAATTGCGCGGGGTTCAAATTGAGTATGGTCTTCGAAATTAAGTTCCTTCCCGGGAAAGCTCCGGAGCTTCATCATTTGCGGCGACCGCGTAAGATACTGGAACGCTTTGAGGTTACTGTAATAATTGGCCGTTCCCAATGTCATATTCACGGAAGGCGTTACCATCAATACATCAAACCTGCCCACTACGCCTGAAAAAATAAAGGGGTGCCTTACCGCCGCTATAATATTGAAATCATTCCCACTCAGGGTTTCTTTGGTATGCAATCCTTCCGACACATGTTTTCCCCAGCCGTAATCCAGGCTCAAACCGGGTTGCAGCCACCACTTGCGGTAATAGAAATAAGCAAAAAGCTCATTCCTGATAGGCGTGGCAGGAACATCTGAAGAATCGGTGAAAATGTATCTCGTATAGGATACACCGGTAAGGAAGTTACGGTTTTTCGTATAGTCGTAACCGGCGGTGAAGTCCCACTCAAACCAGGGTTTGTTAATGGAATTGAAAAGATAATAGGCGCTTACGCCTGCATACAACCCGCTTTTATGATAATAACTTAAAGAGGGGGAAACAAATGTTTTTAAAACAATGGGCCGCTCAAAATTGGCTACTTTACTGCCATAAGCGGGGTTATTTCCATATCCTATACCGGCCACAAGTTCGCTTTTCTGCTGTTTCTGCAACAGCGAATCAAGCTGTCGCTCCAGCTCTGCGAGGCTTTGTCCCGATGCTACACGGCTACATAACAACAGGAAGGTAAAGAAGTATAGGCGCATGTTGTAAAAGTACGTCGCTGCAATATAAGCGTAAATAAGAATTGTTTAACCCCACATCCCATGAATAGGACAAATGTGTGGTTAAACAATGCTTTTCTGTCGGTCAGCCCGTACCTGCTGCCTTTATACCAGGTCTATCACCGTAATTTCAGGCAGGATGCCCACTCTTCCCGGGTATCCAAGGAATCCGAAGCCCCTGTTCACATACAGGAACTGCTCGCCTTTCTTATATAAACCGGCCCATTCTTTATAGAAATACTGCGCCGGGCTCCATTTCAGCCCCGGTATTTCCACGCCGAACTGCATGCCATGGGTATGGCCGGCCAGCATCAGCGCAATATCGGGATATTCTGTACGTACCTGCGCATCCCAGTGGGTGGGGTCGTGCGACAACAATATCTTAAACGGGATATGCTCCGCCCCTTCATAGGCTCTTTTCAGATCGCCATAGCGGGGAAAGCGTTTAATAGCGCTCCAGTTTTCAATACCTATGAGGGCAATCTGCTCCCCGTTACGGTCCAGGATCACATTTTCATTCATCATCAGCTTCCAGCCCAGCTTCCCGTGTACGGCTTTCAGATCTTCAAGGTTCTGGTGCTGCAGCGCGCTGTACCCGTTGGCGTTTTTATCGGGCCAGGGATAATAATCGCCATAATCATGGTTTCCCAGGGTAGAATACACGCCCATCGGCGCTTTTACCTGGCGGAACACATCCAGCCACTCCGTCATTTCCACCGCCCGGTCGTTTACCAGGTCGCCGGTAAACAATACCAGGTCGGCTTGCTGATCGTTGATCATTTTAACGCCTTTCATCACCGCTTCCCGGTTGGCAAAGCTACCGGAATGGATATCGGAGATCTGTACAATCCGCAGGCCCTTAAAGGATCCGGGCAGATGTTTGAAAGCCATTTTGACCTTATGTACCCGGTAATTGTATTTGTTGGAGAAGCCATACATGAGGGTGCCGAAAAAGGCGCCGCCGGTGATAAGGCCCAGGCGGTTAATGAATTGCGACCGCGATAAGCCGCTTACCGCCGGGCTTGCCGCCGCTGCCGGCGTACCGCTGACTTTACGGATCAGCCACAGTACACCCCTGCGCAGGTCGTCGATGAGCAGGAATACTGTTACCAGCAGCTTGGCCACTACCAGGCCCATGAAAATGGCCATCAGGTACGACTTTAACGTAGGAGGCCAGCTATGCCAGTTGATATATGGCAGCAAAGCGATCATCAGCACACAGGTAAGGGATATAAACCAGTAAACGGAATAGGTAATATTCCTCACTCTTGGGGCCGACATGTACACCATAGCTCTTACCGCCTGGAAAACATAAATATCCAGTAACAAAAGGAAAACAATAAGTATAATGGAATTAATCCCGGGTCGCATTATGGAAATTTAATATAGATATATAATAGTTAAGCAATTTAACACAACTTACCTGGTCTGAAAAGTTAAAAAGGGAGTTGTATTATTACAAGACGAATAACAAGGCCGGGAATTGTATGTTTTTATTTTTTTT
>NZ_DATMTE010000024.1:0-2699 GCF_035564935.1 Chitinophaga sp.
TGGTTTTATCCGGAACTACACCAGGGAACGGGGTGTTTTTTACCACGCTTTCCAGTTCGGATACCTGCCGGATAATGGTGGGTACTTCAAAGCCGTAAGTGGCCCGCAATAACTGTTCTATTTTCTCCGTCAGCGCGGCAACATTATTACTGCGGGAAGCAAATAACACATTGCCACTCTGTATATAGGTGCTTACATTTTTGAAACCTGCCGTTTCCAGGAGCTGGCGCAGGTGTTCCATTTTCACGATCCTTTTTCCAACATTCACCGCCCTTAAAAATGCAACGTATCTGGTCATATGGTTTTCAACTTTACTTTGTATGTTTGTTATCATGCACTACTTACAGATCATCCACAAATTATACAACTTACCTGAAGATGCCAATCAGGGATATTCGGAAACAGAAATAGCAGCCCTGGAAGCCCGTTTACAGGTTCAGTTACCGGCAGCCCTGCGCCATTATTATCTTACCATAGGTAAAAACAAAATGGTGAACGATAGTTTTAACCGTTTAACTTCCCTTGGAGAGATCGGGTTTTCGGAAGATGATCACCTTATTTTTTATGAAGAAAACCAGGCGGTGGTATTATGGGGTATTGAAAAGGCCGACCTGGGCCAGCCTGATCCGCCGGTATATGGTACCTACGACAGCGCCCGGAGGGAATGGTTTAACGATGCGGATACTACTGAGCATTTTTTACTGTCAATGGCCTGGTGGAACGGGGCTTTAGGCGGACTTACCCACACTGCTTTTACCGACCTGGAAGAAGATCTTACACCAGAGCATATTGCGCGTGTTACCGCCAACTGGCAGGAGCAAACCGGTATTTCCAACCAGTTACTCCGTTTTTTTACCAACGATTATGAAGATATCCTGGTATTCACTACGGAACAAAACGGGCATGTGAATGCTATTTACGCCGGCACTAACCGGGAGGAGAAATACAACGCCATTATGAACAAGCTGCAAATGGAATGGAGTTACCGCATGGACCGCGATGAATAGGTAGCCCACCAGTACCATCCAACGGTAAGGAGCAACCCGTAGAAAACGCCGCCCAGTGCAATGGCCAGGTAATCCATGCCCTTACAGTTGATATGATGGAAATACTCGTTGAGGAGCAACACCAGCCCGCTTAAAACAGCCAGTATGATCCAGAAGCGGGCCTTCAGCCGGATGGATACTTTCGGGAGATTATTTACCCTGGGTAGTTTGAGGAAGAAATATAACATCACCAGCAAACCTGCTACAGAGCTGAGATACTGCATCAGGTACCACATTTTCATCGGATGACGCCCCACTGTAATATCTCTTTGCAAAAAGTGTATATGTGACACAAATCCGCCTTCCCCGTGTGTGAAGGCATCCAGGAAAAAATGAGTAAGCACGCCGATCAGGATGGAATAAATAACTACAGCGTAATGTTCGCGGAAATAGGCGTCCCAGTTAAACGGCCTGAACAGGTACAGCCGGTCGCTGGCCCATGCAGGCAGGTAAGGAACCACTACCGGTTTTATGACTCCATGATAAAGATATGCCAGCAGGATGGCTAACGGCAAGTCATATACGAAAATGCCCCACCATTGATGTCCGCGATTGAAATAAGGGTTCAGTAAAATGAAGTACAAAAAATCAGGTACCATACTGCCGATAATTAAACCGGTTGCTGACAGGTATTTGGGGGAGGTATTTGTAAAGGGAACAACAATAGCTGCGTGTGATATCGTAAATGGCATCTTAGGGAATTGTTGTATAAATTTAATTGAATTTTAATAAAACCTATAACGAAATGTTAATGTTGTAATCGTCCATCATTTCCGGTAAAATGTCCAACGCTGTTGCCACGATTTACACTTATTTTTATTGAGTCTTTGAAACATAAAAAACAATGTGCTATGGCAAACTGGAAAATTGATGAATCACACAGCGAAATAGGATTCAAAGTTAAGCATCTCATGATTACAAACGTGAGCGGATATTTTACCCGTTTTACCGGGACCATTCAAACGGAGAGCGACGATTTTCACGACGCTACCATCTCTTTTGAAGCGGCAGCAGATAGTATTGACACACAGAACAGGCAACGCGACGAGCATTTACGCAATGGTGAATTTTTTGACGCTACTAATCACCCGAAGATCAGTTTCGTCTCTAAAAAAGTAAAGAAAATAGACGACGAGAAGTACAAATTACTTGGAGAACTCACAATTAAAGGGGAAACACATCCCATTGAACTGGATGTACTGCATGGGGGAGTAACCGTAGATCCATATGGGCAAACAAAGGCAGGCTTTGCACTCAAGGGCCGTTTGCACCGGGCGGATTACGGCTTACGCTGGAACGCCACTACAGAAGCAGGCGGAATTGTACTTAGTGATGAAGTGAAACTTAACATGGAAATACAACTGGTGAAAGAATAATTTTCACCCGAAAACAAAAATGGCCGCGGAGAAAAAGGAGTTCCTTTCTTCTCCGCGGCTGTTTTGTTAAAAAAGGAAAGCTAACACCTATTGGCTATCTTTGTGCTTTCCAATAGCAGCACATGAAATTTGAACAGTATAATATCTCCCCGGAAATAAAGGAAAGTTTAGCAGAAATGGGCTTTAAAAAGCCCACAGATATACAGTTTAAGGCTATTCCCTCTATCCTCAATGGGGATGATGTAATGGCCGTAGCGCAAACCGGCACCGGTAAAAC
>NZ_DATMTE010000025.1:0-9694 GCF_035564935.1 Chitinophaga sp.
TCCTGGCAAGATAAAATAAATCGCTTCATCCTTCACTCTTTTTTGCTCAAACCATCAGCCATCAGGGATTCTGTGGAAAGTTGGCCGGATCGTTATGAATATCTATTTCACTTTGAGGTATAGAAAATAACAGTCGCGCCGGCGTAAGCGCCGGTGTAGTAAGATTATACTCGTTCTTCAGGTGGGCCTGCATAATGGCGAGTCCTTTTGAATAACGCACCAGGTCAAACCAGCGGTTATTTTCAAAGGCCAGCTCTACTCTTCTTTCTGCAAAAACAGCGTCGCGGAAACTACCCTGGTCCGGCAACTCCGCCGGTGTTTTATCTTTCAAACCTGCGCGGCGCCTTACCTGGTTAAGAAAACCAAAGGCCGTGTTATTGCCGGTAGCAGCATTGTATCCCTGTTCATTCAGCGCTTCCGCCTGCAACAATAAAATATCCGCATACCGCAATACGGGGAAGCTGCTGCCTCCATCGCCGGTAGCGCCGGGAGGATCTAAATACTTCTTCACATAATTCCCCGGCTGGGTAGTGGTAGCATTCTTGTAGGACACTGTATCCAGCGATGCAGTCAGCCTTTTATCACCGCTTTCGTAAGCGGCTACCAGGTCGTGCGTAGGCCGGTTATTGTTGGATCCTCCATAGGCCACACCGTTATAATAAAATGAAAACGGCACCATGTCGGTAAAGTAATAGTTGCCTTCTGAAGGATTCAGTCCTTTTTTAAAACGGACCGTAAACAATACTTCTGCATTCAACCCTGCAGTCGGGTTATACAATGCCGCATAATCAGGCAACAGCGTATAGCCGTTCACGTTTTTCAGCACCGCGGTGGCGTTGCTCCATTTCTTTTCGGTCACATATACTTTCCCCAGCAAACCGTTGGCGCTACCGGAAGTGACCCGCCCATAGTCGTTCACGTTGGTATACACAGCGGGAAGCAAGGCTGCGGCTGCCTGCAGGTCTTTTTCTATCTGCGTATATACTTCCGGTACCTCATTCCGCTTATCGTTAAGCGATTCGCTGGTGGTTTCCACCCTGGTTACCAACGGCACTTTACCATACAGCCGTACCAGGTCGAAGTATACAAATGCCCGCAGGAACAACGCCTCGCCCCTGAACTGATTTTTGGAAGAGTCAGGGATAGCGGCGGCATCCACCTGGTCCAGTACCGCATTGGCACGGGAAATGGTAAGATAAGCGCCTGCGTATACATCGGTCAGGAAAGGATTGGTAGTGGTTTCCGTGAACAGGTCTATCTGCGAAGCCACGCCACCCAATGCCCCACGGTCAAGTATATCCGTGTTATCGCTCCTTACTTCCATGAGGTAGTAAGCCGATTTCCCATAACTGCGTGTGTTCTGCAAACCATCGTAGATCGCATTTACACCCTGCTGGAAATCGCTGGTGGTTTTAAAGAATGTAGCGGTGGTTTGATTGGATACCGGTGGCAGATTGATGAAATTCTTGCTGCAGGAAGCCAAGGCTGTTGCCAGCCACAAACCTGCTATTGTTTTTATATAGTTCACTTGCATAAGTGCCTGTTTTTAAAATGAAAGATTAATACCCGCGGTGAATGTTCTTGGCAGCGGATAGGTGCCATAGTCCTCCCCTTGCGATAATGGCGCATCGGGCCGGGCATTCACTTCGGGGTTATAACCGGTGTAATCAGTCCAGGTATAAATATTCTGGCCGGACAGGTATACCCGCAGGCCCTGGATCTTATTATTAAACAGTTGCCGGTTAAAAGTATAACCAATGGTTAAATTACGTAAACGCACATACGAACCATCTTCTACAAAGAAGGAACTCGGCTGTGTACTATTACCGGTAGTTACCCTGTTGGGACGCATCGTGTTCCCATCGCCGGGTGCTGTTGGCGATTTCCAGTAGCCGGTTTCTTCAATCATTTGGTTGGCATTGCCTTCGCTGTTATACAGGAAACGGCGTTGCAGGTTCATCACCTTATTACCATTCACCGCCTGTAACGATACGGTGAGGTCAAATCCTTTATAGCGGATTTCATTGGTGAGTCCCCAGATGAATTTCGGGAAATAGCTGCCGATATCCGTTCTGTCGCTGGCATCTATTTTCTTATCGCCTGTTACGTCAACGAATTTGCGGTCGCCGGGTTTGGTGCTGGCATAATGCGGATAGGCATCTATTTCCGCCTGGTTACTGAACACGCCGCCATTTACATAACCATAGTAGCTGCCAATGGGCGAACCTACCTGCGTGATATACAACTGCGAGATAGTACCATTGCCGCCATCGGAGATGATGGGCGCATTATTGGCGCCCAGCTGCAACACTTCATTTTTGTTGGAGGCAATATTAAAGCTGGTGTTCCAGGTAAAAGGACCGGTGAAGTTGCGGGTAGTTAAACCAAATTCAACGCCTGAGTTACGCACCTTGCCTATATTTTTCAACGCTTTGCCAAAGCCGGAACTGAGCGGCACCGGTACTTCCAGCAACAGGTTGGAAGTGGTGGCGCGATAGTAATCAGCACTGAGGTAAATCCGGTTAGCCAGTAATCCTATATCCAGGCCGGCATTGAGCTGCACTGTTTTTTCCCAGGTAAGATCAGGGTTGGCCGGTTGCGCCAGTCCCACCCCATTCACGGCGGTACCGCTGCCGTTGCCCAGCACATAACCATTGGAGGCCAGGAGGTCGTACGCGGCATAGTTGGCGATCTGGAAATTACCGGATGTACCGTAGCTTACCCTGGCTTTCAGTTCAGAAACCGCTTTTACTTTAAAGAACGATTCGTTGCTGATAAGCCATCCGCCCGATACCGCGGGGAAATAACCCCATTTATTATTGGCGCCGAAACGGGAAGATCCGTCGCTGCGGATACTGGCAGACACAAAGTATTTATCGGCGTAGTTGTAGTTGATCCTTCCCAGGTAAGAAAGCAGCGACCATTGCGATTCGGTGGAAGTACCGCTGGTAATGGTAGCCGCATTCAGCGTTTGTACCGCATCGTTAGGAAAGCCGGTGCCGTAGGTTTCGTTGGCTTTGGTGGTGTTCTTCTGCGAGGTATACCCCGCCAGTGCGTCGAAATGGTGTTTATCGCCGATGCTGAACCGGTAGTTCAGCGTGTTTTCCCATAGCCAGTTCACAGACAACGCTGTTTGTGCCGATCCCTTGGGAATAGTAGGCGCTCCCTGCTGGATGGGCTTATAGGTTCCCAGTGTAGAAGGACGGAAATAATTCCTGCTGAAATGATTGATATCTGTACCAAAGAAGGTTTTAAATGTCAGCCCTTTAATGATTTCATACTCCGCCCAGGCGCTGCCGAGGTTACGCACATGATCCAGCTTATCCTTGATCTGCGTGGCCAGTGCTACGGGGTTTTCGCCACCGGAATAGCCATAGGCCCAAAGGTTTTGCCGGTTGGTAGCCAGCGATCCGTCCGGATTATACACCGGGAATACCGGCGATGCTTTCAACGCATTACTGAGTATACCATCAAATGTCCATGGCCCTTCACTGTTGATCAGGTCGTAATGATCAAAGGTAGGGTTAACGGTAACGCCTATCTTTAAACGGGAAGTAAGCGCCGCATTGAAGTTGGCTCTCAGCCCGTACCGTTTGTAGCCGGAACCCAGGATAATACCCTGCTGATCCAGGTAGTTACCGGAAATGTAATACTGGAATTTGTCGCTGCCACCGGAAGCTGATAAGGTATGGTTCTGGATAGGCGCTGTTCTGAATAAGGCATCCTGCCAATCGGTATTGGTAAGCCCCGCATCTCCCGCCAGGTAAGGCAGTGTTTCCGGCGCTACCTGGAAGTTGGAATTTCCCCTGGTAGCATTATTATCGGTAACGCTGCCGGAAGGATTGAAATCCAGGTAAGCATTGTTCTTTGCATCAAGACTGAATCTGGACCACTGATAGGCATCCATCAGTTTTATTTTTTTGCTCACCTGCTGAAAGCCTGCGTACATGTTATATCCAAAGGAAGGCGGACCGGTGGTTTTCCCTTTTTTAGTAGTGATAAGCACTACCCCGTTGGAAGCACGGGAACCGTAAATAGCGGCGGATGAGGCGTCCTTAAGAATGTCTATGGAAGCAATATCGTCGCTGTTCAAAGTGCTGAGGGGATCAGGGGATTTCTGGAAAGATGCCTGCCCTGTGATGTTTACCATATCTGTGGCTCCCTGTAAATTCTTCAGGTCGTTCGACAATGGGATCCCATCTATCACATACAGCGGATCAATGCCGGCGGAAATAGAGTTCAAACCGCGGATCCTTACACTGATATTACCTCCCGGCGCACCGGTATTTTGCAGCACCTGTACCCCCGGCACCTTGCCGGCAATAGCCTGTTCAAAACTCGTTACCGGCTGATCTCTCAGATCGGCGGCGCGCACAGAAGCAACGGCGCCGGTAATTTCCCTGCGGCGCTGCACGCCATAGCCTACCACTACCACCTGGTTAAGGGATGAACTGGATTCTTTCAAAACAACAGCCACCGGCTGATGCTCCTGCAAAGTAATATGCTCCAGCTGCGTAGGTTCGTAACCGATAGAAGTGAACCTGAAACTGTAAGGAACCCCCACTACCAGGTCCGGAAAACGGAAGGTACCACCCGCATTGGTTTGTGTAGATACGGTGGCGCCAGACGTTTCATTCTTCGCGGTTACAGATACCCCCGGTAATCCTTCGTGCTTCTCGTTCTGCACGGTACCGGTAACGCCCGTACGCTTTTCCTGCGCCTGCAGGAATAAAGGGCTGAATAGCAGGAGGAGTAATAATGCGCTCCTCCATTTTTCTTTTAAAGAACGGATGTAAAAAGAGTCCATAGGTGCTTTTTGGGGCCCTCTGCAGGTTGTTGCCTTGTCTGCAACAGCACAGACTGCATACGCCTGCCGGTTTCCAGGGCCATGTGATAAAACAATTACAACTGATTGGCTGATGACGCGATATTAGATTTTCAGTTTACAACGTTAAAAGTAGTAACAAGTTCCTAGTCCACCAAAACAATAGACTAGTATACACAAAGTTATTTTATGGTAGATAAATTTATCCAGGTGAAACCAGTGCCCCGGCTTGCGCTACGGAAGCCACTGTCCGGAAATGAACACTTCCCGCCGGAAAGCGGACAACCTGCGTTAGTTTTTATTACATTAACCCCTGATAACCAATAAACGGAAGACTGGCATTTTCTTAGTACCGGGAACAGCCATAATACCATGATATGCTAGGCAACCAATTCAAAATCGCATGGCGGAATTTCCGCAAGCACATTACACATAGCCTGTTAAACCTGGCAGGCCTCACAATGGGGCTCACCGGTTGTTTTTTTATTACGCTGTATATAAACGATGAATACAGTTACGACCGCTGGATACCAGGCCATGAACAGGTATACAGGGCCGGCCTGGATGTAAAAACACAGGATAACGATTTGATTTCGTTTGCCGCCACCTCCGGATTTCTCCGGCAGGCAGTAATGGTATACCCGGAGGTGCAATCCGCAACGAGGGTGTTTGAGTATGGTAACAACAACGTTGTTGGCAGTAGCGGTAATAACGCCAAAAAACTAAATGAGAAAGGCATCTACTTTGCCGACAGTACCCTGCTGGAAGTACTGCCCTACCCTTTGCTGGCTGGCAATGCCCGCACCGCCCTGAATGATGCGGACGGTATTCTGCTTACAGCGGAAAAGGCGGAAAAATATTTCGGGAGAACGGATAATGTAAGTACTTATCTCAATAAAATATTAACGATCAACAACAAAAGTTACCGGGTAACCGGCGTATTAAAAAATGTACCTTCCAATACCTATTTCCGGCCGGATTTTATTATTTCTACCGTAAGCATAAAGAACGAAGGATGGTTCAGGCGCAATATGGAAAACTGGCATGGCACCATGACGCAAACCTTCCTGAAATTAGCCCCGGGCACCGACTGGAAAGCTTTCGAAAAAAAGATCAGCAAAATTGCCTATCAGTATGTGGGCGACGAGATAAAAGCTAACAGGCAGGAATACACGAACTTTCTGCAGCCGCTCACTTCCATACACCTGCATTCAAATCTCCGTTATGAACTAAGCAAAAACAGCGATATACTGTACGTGAGAATATTATCGTCTGTGGCCCTGTTCATCCTGCTCATTGCCGGCATTAATTTCATTAATCTCGCCACGGCTACCGCCGGCAGCCGGGCCAAAGAAGTAGGCGTAAGAAAAGTGATAGGCGCCAACCGTTCACAACTGGTGCTGCAGTTTATGATAGAAGCCCTGATGATGAGCGGTATCGCTTTCCTTGCCACGGTAATTTTAATCATGGTGCTGCTGCCTGTTTTCAACAACATTGCAGATAAAAGCTTTACCACCGCACAGTTATTCCAGCCCCGCTTCATAGCTGCCGGTATTGGTATCAGTATGGGAATCGGGCTGCTGGCGGGCATTTACCCTGCTATCATTCTCTCCGGCTTCAATCCTATGCGCATTATGCAGCGACGCGGCGCACAGAGAAAAACACATTCGCTGCGCAATGTGCTGGTAGTAACGCAGTTTTGTATCTCTATCCTGCTGATCGTTGCTACCATGGTGGTATACCGGCAGCTGCAGTTTATGAAGAACTTCAACCTTGGCTTCGATCAGTCGCAGGTACTGGTGATACCTGTTAACGGCCCCGAAGCAGGCAACCGTAAAATGGCCCTGCTGGAAAAGTTCCGCGGACAAGCGGATGTGATTTCCGTAAGCGCGTCCAGTCATGTGCCGGGCCAGGAATTTGGCAATAATCTTTTCCGGCTGAAAAGCGATCATACAAAGCAAACCGATGGCCGGCTGCTTACGGCAGACGACCAGTTTTTCCGTACCTACAACATACAGTTGCTGGCTGGTCGCTTAATGAACATGACCCCGGATACCAGCCAGGAAAGCGGTGATGTTCTGATCAATGAAGCGGCCCTTCCCTTCTTCGGATGGAAAACGCCGGAAGAGGCGTTGGGACAGGAATTTGACTTTGGATGGGGTACCGTATGCGGCGTTTACAAAGATTTTCATTTCACCTCCCTGCAACGTGGGGTAACGCCGCTGGTCATTTACTATACCCCTAACTGGCTCAACTACATCAGCATTAAGATGAATACCCGCAATATCACGGCCACAGTGGCCAGACTGGAAAAAGTATGGCAGTCGGTAGTGCCTTCCGCTTCCTTTGATTACTTTTTCCAGGATGAGGCGTTTAACCGCCAGTACCTGGCGGAGCAAAGACTCGGATCCCTCTTCCTCATCTTCTCCGTTTTCGCTATTGCCATTGCTTGTCTTGGTTTGTTTGGCCTGGCCTCCTTTACCGCGGCGCAACGGACAAAGGAGATCGGTATCCGGAAAGTACTGGGCGCCAGTATTGCCGGTATTATAAAACTATTGTCGAAAGATTTCGTGGTGTTGGTGATAATTGCCGCCGTTATTGCATTCCCGTTGGCATGGTGGGCAATGAGCAATTGGTTACAAAATTTTGCCTACCGGGCGCCGCTTAGCGGCTGGACGTTTATCATAGCAGGTGGAGGCGCTTTGATAATAGCGCTGATCACAGTAAGTTTCCAGGCAGTGAAAGCTGCATTGGCTAACCCGGTGAACAGCCTGCAGGCGGAATAACGATAAAGGCGCAGCATCATCCGGTGTTGCGCCCTTATTATTTACTTCGTATAAAAAACAATATCTTCTGCATCCGGCTCAATGTCTGCCAGCTGTTCTTCCCAGCCTGCAGGCAGTTTAAAGATAGTGTGCAATCCGCCCAGCAACTCCAGCCAACCACTCATCTCATCCGATACTTCCAGTGTTTCCCCTTCCATGGTTTTGAATGCCAGGAAAGTGGCTTCTCCCGGGTACGCATACACTTTATAACCTGCAATATGCGTTACATCTTCCCAGAAAATGGTGTTATCAATATCTTCATCATATTTCACGTAAAGTGTACGTTCGTCAAACTGTATATCCATATTTCGAATGTATTGATTTCAGGATGATTTATTCCGCATTAAAGGTAAGGTTTACTTTAAACAAACGACTGGCCCCGGCATCATTATCAGATACGAGATGAAGCGTCAGGGTATTGTCTTGTATGCTTTCAAGGCAAATTCCTTCTATCTTTTCTCCTTTAAATGCCGGGTCTGCTCCTGTTAAATTAAGCATACCATCCGGCGTAATAGTGGTTTGTAACAGTTTACCGGAGATGTTATTGATCCATCCGATATAACTGTCGCCTATAGCGCCGTCGTCATAAGCATTGGCGGTCGTTTCGGAAGAGAAAGTGCACAGGAGAAGGTCCTTTTCCGGCACATAACAAAGCTCGGATACTCCTGCAAATACAGGCGTTGGCGTTACTAACGTAAACGGCACTACGCTAACCGGCGGGGTTGCCTGCTCCCAGAAACCGGGCACTGTAAGCACCAGTTGGTTCTGTGGCCAGGTGTTGTTGCCGCGGTTGCTCAGCAGCAAAGTATTATTTACTACTGCAGCGCCTTCTATATTCAACTCATTGACACCGCTGTTCAGTAATTGCGCGGTAAAATCAGCCGGGTACGGAATAAACCGGATGGCGGCGCTGTCGCCGTCCGGCAGCGGCAACAGCAGCAGCTGCCGGCGCTTTTCCGTTGCCAGCGAACCGGAGGCCATGAGGTAAGTATTACCGTGCAAACGGATCAATGCGGAAGCTTCGTAATCTGCTTTCACGGCTTTGGCGATCCGTTTTTCTGTTGCACCGGAAATGCGGATACTTTTAATAACGTGATAATCCTTGTCCAGCACCTGGATACAGGTGGCGTCGTCGCCAATGAGATACAACCTGCCCTCATGAATTTCCACGGCGGATGCCGAAGGAAAATCAGGCAGCAGTAAACTGCATATAAGTGTGATCACCGCTTTCATGCTCCGGTTTATTTTAAACGGCTTGTCACTTTTTTAATGGCCTGCGCCCAGAAAGTACCCAGCTCTGCTGCACCCTTTGCATTGGGATGCAGCTGGAAAACACCCGACCTGCCATTTTCCTGGATAAACAGTTCGGGATGTTTTTTAAAGTAGCTGAACCCACCTGTATAACCGGTGAATACCTGTCCGGGGTGTGTGCTGTGGTAACTGGCTACAACGGCATCCAGTACCGGGAAATAAGATTGCAGCCTGGCCAGTCCTTCTGCGAGATAACGGGCCCCGTTATGCGTATTAGGGCTATACCAGGTAGGATGATGCAGGATAATGATACAACCCGGATAACTGCTGAGCAGCTGATCCAGGATAGCCTTTACATTTAACCGGTACTGCTCCGGCGACACCGGCGATCCGTTAGGACCTTCAATGGCGCTGTCGTTGGTGCCAAGCACCATAGAAAAAACCAGCGTGGCGTCTTTATCCGCTTTAAAAACATCTGCTGCCTTTACCACGTTGTTAAACAGTTTTTGGGTAGATGGAAGGAAATCTACCGTAGTAGCGCCGCTTACACCCTGGTTACTGTATTGGATCTCAGTGCCGGGCATAGCGCGCTTCAGCCACTCCCAGGCTTTTACCGGGGGCGCTTCTTCTAATGGGTGAGAGAGGCCGCCGCCATGTGTAATACTATTACCAATAAAAACAATATCCAGCTTTTTAGGCTGCGCTGCCGCGCAAAGTCCGGCCAGCAGGAAATAAAGGACAACAGGTAGTTTTTTCATCATCGTAGAAAACTTTCAAACTTGTAAAATAACAT
>NZ_DATMTE010000026.1:0-7433 GCF_035564935.1 Chitinophaga sp.
ATTATTATTTCAATTTCGTCATATAAAAATCATCATCCGATGTCAACACAGATTCTTTTCCAGGGCTTTATAGTGCTCCATCTCATAGGATTTCTTCTTTTCGCGGGCACTTCTGTAGCGGATTTCGTGGGTTTCCGGCAATTCTGGAAGCAGTACGACCTGGATAAAAGCAAGGCGGCCACTGTGATGCAGGCTATTTCCGTATTCCCGGTATTAATGCGGGTGGGCATAGGGCTGATCATTCTTTCGGGGATAGGCATCATGTACATGACGCATGGCGTGTTCGGGGAACAGCTGTGGTTCCGGATAAAATTTGCCCTCGTGCTTCTTATTATCGTTAACACTTTTTTATTCGGGCTACGCCAGAAAAGGCAGCTTATGAGGTCACTTGAAACTACTGATGGTACTGTTCAAAAGATCAGGGGGAACATCCGTTTGTTTCACGTGCTTCAATTGCTCATCGTTTTTATCATCATCCTGTTGAGCGTATACAAATTCAACTGATCAATTCAAACATCATGAAAAAAGATAAGATCATTTACTGGACGGCTACCCTTATTCTTACCGGGGTAATGTTGTGGAGTGCTTTCAATTTCGCCTTTAACCCGGAAATGAAAGGGGCTTTTGCCCACCTGGGGCTGCCCAATTGGTTCCGGATAGAACTTACCACCGCAAAGCTGCTGGGGTCGCTGGCGCTGCTGTTGCCATTCACACCGCCGAAGCTCCGGGAGTTTGCCTACTTCGGGTTTGGCATCACGCTGATTTCGGCGGCTATTGCGCACCTGTCAAGCGGCGACAGTGTATTACTGGAAGTAAGCCATACTTCATTTTTTGTAAGCCTGGTGGTTTCTTATGTATACTATCATAAACTGCATCCACCGGTGGCGGCAAATTAAACAGCGCAAGCCTTCAGACCGGGCTGGTCTGAAGGCTTTATATAACTATTGTTATCTTATTTCACACCCGGGGCTGCGACTGCTTTTCCGCCTGTTAACAGTGCGGAAGCAGGGTTCCGGCCGGTGATCAGATTATCAACGGCTGCCAGTCTGCCTTTTTCACATAACCGGCGTTTTGTTCTTCCAGGATATCTTCCGGTAAAAATGGTACTCCGGCGGTGGTTTGCGGCGCCATTTCTTCCTTCCGGCCCCTTTTATCTTTCACATTTTTCAGTGTTGCCGGCATAACCGGGCATTGATTGTACTGAAGTTTCCACCCTGCTTTATTTATCTTCCAAAAACAAAAAAACTTTACGAAGCCTCTCATAAATGGCATTTTTTCCGGGCAAAAGCCACTTCCGGCTATGTGGTGCTACAGCAACAGATCTTATCGCTGCTCAATGATGATGGACAATCACGTTACTAACAATTACCTGCCGGATTTTCCAACGGGCGCCACCAAACGCTGATTACCGCCTATCCTGGCGTACCCCGGGAAACGCAGTGCCGTTTGCCGGGAAATAAACATTTCTTTTTATTTCCTTCCGGGAAATATGATTATATTTGTAAGGTAAACTTATAACTTTACCTTACTATATGGCTTCCCGAAATCCGCATCAACTTGCTGCGCAGCTCCGTCCCCTGCTTACCAGGCTGGTGAGAAAGCTGCGGAAATTATCGCCGGCAGATGAACAGCTGTCGCAAAGCGAGCGCTCCGTACTGGTGTTACTGGACCAGCATAATTCCCTGTTATCAGCGGAATTGGCGGTGATGGAAAAAATGACGCCCCAATCGATGGGGCAATTACTGCAACATCTTTTCCAGCTCGGCCTGATCAGCAGAACGGCATCTCCCGACGATAAAAGAAAGATCAACATTTCCCTTTCTGTAGCGGGTAAAGAGCGGATCCTGAAAGTACGGAAGGAGCGGGATGAGTGGTTAAGCAAGGCCATAGGCGAAGTTTGCACAAAAGAGGAGCAGGCCATCCTGCAGGCAGCCATCGGGCCTTTAATAAAGCTGGTGGAGTATGAATAAAAGAGGGGAATTAATATGAACATCAGCACATTTAACGCATTTAAAAGTCGTAATTACCGGTTATATTTCAGTGGACAGTCGATATCGCTGATAGGCACATGGATGCAGAAAACTGCCGTGAGCTGGGTTATTTATTCGCAAACACATTCCAAGTTCATGCTGGGCCTCACCCTTTTTGCCAGCATGTTTCCGTCTTTTGTTTTCTCGTTCCTTGGCGGTGTGGCGTCTGACCGGTATAACCGGTACAAGCTGTTGCTGATCACCCAGCTGGCTTCTATGCTACAGGCCATACTGTTAACAGTCCTCATTTACTTCAGGCATTACCAGGTTTGGCAGATCATCGGGCTGAGCGCCTTCCTGGGTTTGATCAATGCATTTGATGTACCGGCCCGGCAATCGCTGGTGTACGAAATGGTAAACGACAAAGCGGATCTTCCCAATGCGCTGGCGCTGAACTCTTCGATGGTGAATTTGTCGAGGCTCATTGGGCCCGGCATTGCCGGCCTGGCGCTGGAGAAGTTCGGGGAAGACATTTGCTTTGGTTTAAATGCCCTCAGCTTTATTGCGGTGATAGGATCATTATTACGAATGAAGCTGCCCGCCTACACTCCCAAAGCACGTACTAAAAATATGTTCGGAGAACTGAAAGAAGGTTTTGCCTATATACGGGCCACGCCGGCTATTTCACTGATCCTGGTCACCCTCGCATCTGTGAGCCTGCTGGTATTGCCTTACACCACGCTGATGCCCGTGTATGCCAAAGATATTTTCAAAGGCAATGCCTCCACCTTTGGGGTCATAGACAGCGCCATTGGGATGGGCGCATTTTGCGGAGCTATTTTCCTGGCCTCGCTGAAACCGGGGAAAAACCTCCGGAGAATACTGGCGTTTAATACCCTCGTATTCGGGATAGGCCTTGTGTTATTTTCCCACTCCACCATTTACCCCATTGCGCTGGTATTTGCCACGATGGCGGGTTTCGGCATGATGTCGCAGATCACTATCAGTAATACCCTGATCCAAACTACCGTAGATCCGTCTATGCGGGGCAGGGTGATCAGTTTTTATGCAATGGCTTTTTTCGGTATGCAGCCGCTCGGCGGATTACTGATTGGCGCTATTTCCCAATGGATAGGAACGCCCAACACCGTACTGCTGCAAGGCGTGGTGACCCTCATTATAGGCGGACTGCTTTTCAGGCAACAACAACTGCAGTCCGCAACCGGGCAGGTGGCGAATATCTGACAGGGCTACCTCTTTCCGGGGAAACCATTATCTTTAAGCCAATATGTTAACCAATCAGTCGAAAATAATACTGTTAACCTGCTGCGGCCTGCTACTGTTCCCCACACTTCATGCGCAAAACCTCGCTTAAATCTTCCCAAATCTTTTATAAATCATTACAAAATCAAATTGGGGTAATCAGCAAAATCAGTTTAATCCTGAGTCAGACAAAATCCCCTGTCCGGAATCGGACAGCTTCGCCGGATAGCGGACAACGAACGTTTATCAATGAATTGATTTTCAGCAGCTATAAAAAAGGCATTATCCTTGTCGCCCTGCGAAGCATGATCAGGAACTATCTTAAAATTGCCTGGCGGACCCTGTGGAGAAACAAAACCTTTTCCACCATCAATATAACGGGCCTTTCACTGGGAACCGCCTGCAGCTTATTCATTTTATTATGGGTACAGGATGAGCGCCGTGTTAATTCCTTTCATACAAACAACAACCAGCTATATGCTGTTTACCAGCGCGAGTATTCAGATGGAGGAGCTGGTGCCGCTTACGCCACCCCGGCACTGCTGGCAGAAGAACTAAAAAAAGTGATGCCTGATATTACAATGGCGTCAGGGTTTTCGTGGGACAATAACATTTTACGGGCAGGCAATAAAATCCTGCGGGAAACAGGCGCCTATGCCGGGAACGACTTTTTCCGGATGTTCAGTTTTCCTTTACTGGCCGGCAGGAAAGATATGGCCTTGCATACGCCCAACAGTATTGCTTTATCTGAAAAATCAGCAGTGGCTTTTTTTGGTAGTGCCAATGCTGCCATTGGCAAAACGATAGCTTATAACTCCTCACAGTATTTTACCGTTACCGCCGTATTTGAAAATGTGCCGGATCATTCCTCTATGAAATTTGATTACCTGCTCAACTGGGCTGCCCTGCTGAAGAAATACAGCTGGGCAAACAGATGGAGCAGCACCGGTGTAAATACTTACGTGTTGCTTGATAAGTACGCCGATCCGGTGAAAGTACGTACCCGCATCAGCAATTTCCTGGATGATTATTACAGGGAGCAGGGTCCGGGGCTGCGTGAAGAACTGGACCTGCAGCGGTTTGACGAAAAATACCTGCATGGCAGTTTTCAAAACGGTTTTGTAAGCGGCGGCCGCATCACATATGTAATATTATTCAGCATGGTGGCCGCATTTGTGTTATTGATCGCCTGTATTAATTTCATGAACCTGTCTACCGCACGTTCGCTAAAACGGGCAAAAGAAATCGGCGTGCGTAAGGCAGCCGGCGCCATGAAGCAATCGCTGGTCATCCAGTTTATCAGTGAAGCCGTACTCACTGCTTTTCTGGCACTGGCACTGGCCGTTGTGCTGGTGGCCTTGCTGTTACCGGCGTTTAACGCCATTACCGGTAAACAGATAGCGCTGCCTGTAAATGAAGCCGCCTTCTGGCTGCAGTTGCTGGCCATTGGCATCATTACCGGCCTTTTTGCAGGCAGTTATCCCGCCTTATACCTGTCGTCCTTTGAGGCTGTAAAAGTATTAAAAGGCACACTGCGTTCCGGCAAAAATGAAAAGGTGTTCAGGAAAGGACTGGTGGTGTTCCAGTTTGTGTTATCGACCCTGCTCTTTATTGGGGCCATCACTATATCCAGGCAGGTGAAATATATACAAACAAAAAACCTGGGCTACGACCGGGAGCATATCATCAATATTCCGCTGGAAGGAGCATTGATTTCACATTATGATTATTTCAAAGAAGCGGCCCAGCAACTGCCGGGCGTAAAGCTGGTATCGGCCATGAACGGCTCCCCTGTTGGCTTTAACAGTAACCAGGACGGCGTGCTGTGGGAAGGCAAAGATCCTTCCTACAGGCCCACTATTACGGTTGGCACCGTTGGATATGATTATATAAACACCATGGGGTTACAGGTGATCAGGGGGAGAGACTTCTCCCGGCAATTTCCTACAGATTCGGGTACAGTACTGATCAACGAAACTGCTGCAAGGAAAATTGGCTTCAAAGATCCCCTGGGAAAATACCTGGTGATTGAACCAGGTTTGCGGCGGCAGATCATTGGCGTTGTAAAGGATTTTCATGCCGGTTCATTGCATGACCAGATAGATCCCCTGATAATACAACCCGGGCCAACGGAATGGGGCACCTTACTGGTTAAAGCAGCACCCGGCAAAACAGCTGCCGTAATTGCGGCGCTTGAAAAACTCTGTAAAACCGTTAACCCCGAATATCCTTTTCAATATCAACTGGCCGATGAAGAATACCGGCAGCTATACAGGGGCGAACAAATGGTGGAAAAACTAACCGGCTATTTTACGGTGATGGCCATCGTCATTTCCTGCCTGGGATTACTTGGCCTGGCTCAATTCACCACGCAACAGCGGATCCGGGAAATCAGCATCAGGAAAGTGCTGGGCGCCAATCCCCGGCAGATATTCAGGCTGTTATCCGGCGAGTTCATGCTATTAATAATACTGGCATTTCTCATTGCTGTGCCTGCCGCCTGGTGGGGTATGCATCAATGGCTCGATAACTATGCGTATCATATCTCTTTATCGTGGTGGATTTTTGCACTGGCAGGCGGCGTATCCTTCCTTATTGTGCTGATCACTGTGAGCAGCTTAACTGTCAAAGTATCCATCGCCAACCCGGCGAAACACCTGCATACCAGCTGATCCCCGAAGGTTATAAACAACGATGCTTCCGCTCATTAAGGGCGGAAGCATCCTGTTATTATTTAGCCGGTATTTCCCGGAGAATATGTAACAGGTAATCGTAAAACTTTGCCACGGAAGAGATAAGCACTTTTTCATCCGGGGAGTGTGCGCCACGGATAGTAGGCCCGAAGGAGATCATATCCGGGTTGCCAAGATGTGCACCCAAAATACCACATTCCAGCCCTGCATGACAGGCGCCCACATTTGGCGTATGGGTGAAGTGATCTTTATACAGCGCCAGTAATAAACGGAGCACAGCGGAATCGGCGTTGGGTTTCCATCCCGGGTAATCGCTTCCCTGGGTTACTTCGCAGCCAATAATGCTGAAGGCAGCGCTTACTGCATTAGCTACATCATTCTTGGTGCTTTCCACGCTGCTGCGTTGCAGTGACTGTGTAATAAAAACGCCGTCCTTTACCTGCACCCTGGCCAGGTTGGAAGAGGCTTCCACCAGCCCGGCAATATCAGGGCTCATGCGGAACACCCCATTAGGCGCTGCATAAATGGCGCGCAGCAATTGTTCCAGGTAAGCCGGTTCCATTACCTGCGCAGGCAGGGTGGTTTCTTTACATTCCAGCACCAGGCCTGGTTCTATCGTTTGGTATTCTTCTTTTACCGTAGTGGTGAATTGATGGATAAAGCGGGTAAATGTTTCCTTATCACCGGCAGGGATAGTAACAACTGCCTGAGATTCGCGGGGGATGGCATTACGGAGACTGCCCCCATCAATACTGCCCAGTTGTATATTTACCTGTTGCGCTGCTTTATACAACAGCCGGTTCATCAGTTTGTTGGCATTGGCCCTGCCTTTATGGATATCCATACCGGAATGACCGCCCAGTAAGCCTTTGATACTAACAAGAAGGGCTACTGCATTTTTATCTGCGGGCACTTCTTTATAAGTGCCTTTGGTGTTCGTATCGATACCACCGGCGCAACCGATGGTTAATTCATCTTCTTCCTCCGTATCAAGGTTCAAAAGGATTTTGCCTGTAAAATTACCCGGGTCCAGTTGCTTGGCGCCGGTCATACCGGTTTCCTCGTCAATAGTGAACATGGCTTCTATGGCTGGATGAGCAATATCCGTTGCGGCCAGTACCGACATGATAGCAGCCACACCGATGCCATTGTCGGCGCCCAGCGTAGTACCGCGGGCCTTTACCCAATCGTTATCCACGTACATATCAATACCCTGGGTATCAAAGTCAAAATCGGTATCACTGTTCTTCTGGTGTACCATATCGAGGTGCGACTGGAGGATCACCGTTTGCCGATTTTCCATACCTGGTGTTGCCGGCTTTTTGATGACCACGTTACCGATGGCATCTTTTGTTGTTTCAAGGCCCAGGCTTTTCCCGAAATTCATCATGAAAGCAATCACCCTTTCTTCCTTTTTGGAAGCGCGGGGAACGGCATTCAGCTCAGCAAAGTGTTGCCATAATTGTTTTGGTGAAAGATCTTTTATTTCCATTGAAATAATTATTAA
>NZ_DATMTE010000027.1:0-7600 GCF_035564935.1 Chitinophaga sp.
CCGAATAACCATAGTCAATCAACGGATACACATACCCAGTGCCGCGGGCACCATACCAACTATTGGTTATATTGGTGGTGGTAAGATCGTGGTTAAGATCCGAGAAGTCAAGGTTAGCCAGTTTTGTATCGGCGAGGGCCAAAAGTATGTCCGATAATCGGCCAATAACGTTTGTGCTATATTTTATTATCTTGTTTTCCTGAGTTATTGCCGACATGCGCATCACACCCCTAAACACTTCGATATTATCTACCAAGGCTATGCACTTTGCCGCCTTGTTAGGGTTGAAATTATACCCAATGTTAGGTTGCGACGGATCATTGTCGTTCTCTGTATTGATGTTCCATATATGAGCAAATAGCCCGTTGATCAATGGGGTACCAGGTAGTTCAATTGTCTTTGAAAAGTCTGTGGTGCGCTTGTCCGGCTCCCTGATATCCTGGATTGAATAGGTAAAGTCCGCCGTTATTTCCTCCGGCAGATCAAGTTTATAACCTTCTACAATAATGCTACTGCGTATCATATACAGTAACATATGTGAGAAGGCGTTTTTTTGCCAACTTTTTATACCACTTGCCTGAAATTTTTATAGTTCAGCTCCAGGTCGAGCTCCAGATTAAACAATTTATCGGTTCTGGTTTTCTTAATGGTATAGTCGTTTACCTTGGTATCTACTGGAATCAATATCAACTGTCCAGCGGCTCCTCCATAGTCGCCGGCGTCTGCCTCCATGTATATCAAAGGACTGGACATGAGATCCGCAAGCATTTGGCTTTCCGTATCGGAAAGGTAATCACTGATCACTTTGATCTTCTCCGTATAGGATGTTGAGTAGTTCCTGGTAGTAGTCTCGAATCGGCGGCTCGCCGGGTCATACCCGGTTTTCTTATTGGATGGCTGCCGCTGATAGGTGTTGCGCTCTGTGGTTTGGCTTTGCTGGGAGGCCAGCATAAAGTTGAACCCATCAAAACCGCCCAGCTCATTCAAGAAATAAAGGCGCTTCCCTGGGAATCGCTCACATTGGCTATACAGATTGACCCGCTGCGGCTGCCCTCCCTCTGGCGTGATCGTGTAATACGCAGCCAAGTTATAAATAGTCGAGCTGAAAGCCAGCTGACTGTATAGGTAATCAAACCCCACATGTAGGTGCAGTGCTCTGTTGCTGGTCTGGTCCAGGCTGTTATATGGGTTGTTGATTGTGTCGGTATAAATGCTATTCCCGGCCAGGTTGAATATTTCTACATTAAAGCCCGTAATGGCAGCGTCCTCTGATTGGAGGATGGATAGCATCACACTGTCTTTTTTCCTGGCTGTCTGGGCCGGAAAGTTGGTTAAAAAGCGGTTATTCAGATAGGAGGTTGAATTGTAAAAGGCGAACCGGAGGTAATTGATACTGGCATTAAAAACATACCCCGAGGTATTGATGAGGTTTGCGTATACTGTACCACCATACTGCTCTCCAAACTTCACGGTATAACTGGCGATCATCCCAGCTCCTGTCTCCACAAGGGCCGGAGAAACCACCTGGTTTAACCTGCAGTAATTAGGAGCCACCAACTCCTGAAGTATCATATGCAATTCAATATCAATTGGATCAGTACCGACTACCGGGGGTTGAAACTTCTGTGTTACCAATATCTGCCCATTACTATTATACACATCCACAACGTAGTAGAACCCTGGTTGTGCATAGTTGTCTGAGGAAATGGAGAAACATACCGGATTGTGCGCTGGCGTGAATTTATCGGGTTGTGAAATAATCGTGATCATAATAAGTTGCTGAGGTTTAAAGTAATGGTTACGTCCTTTGCCAATGCCTTTGCCATTTCCTGCGTAAACTCTGGCATGATATCATCCAAAGCGCCCTTTTTGAAGTTGGCTGGCATGATCCCCTTCTGCTTTGAAGAATACGCCATCGCAAAGGCCAAAGAATGGCGCTGCTTGACAATATCATTCAGACGGGTGTTGTGCTTCTTAACTATTCTATCCAGCCCCTTTGGTGCCTCTACCACGCTTAGATCGTTTTTATCCTTAATCCACTGCTCAATTGCAGCTACATGATTTGCACTTGGTGGTACAAACTTGAAGGAATAGGGGCTGGTTGTATTCTTGTTTCCAGCGCTTATCCCACGGACGCCTTTGTCTCGCCAGTCTGCATAGTCTGCCATTGATATTTCGCCCGTGTACTGCTGTCCTTTGACTGTATATTTAAACTTGACGCTTTCAGAAAGCCTACCGGATGCGGATATCTCTTTGCCATCAGGTCCGGCACCGTCTATTCTTTCCACAAGGCGCTGCACAAGCTTTCCCATGTAGGTTTTAAAAACCTCTTCAACATTATCCAGTTCGGGCTCAGCCTGCCGGGTTGACCCGATATTGTTTAATGCACCACTGTTTATTAAGTCCTGTTGCCTTTGACGTTCCGGCGCCATTGTTCTGCAATTTGTTCATCCAGCGCGGCCTTATCCTTTAGGTATGCCAGATCGTTAAGAAAATTGGTAGTGCTGAGTTCATATACCTGTTCCACGGTTATGCGCTCAAACTCTGCCACATTACTTGCGTTTAAGAGCCAGCCCCAACGTTCGATGAATCCCACCCGGTCAGGACCGCCTCCAGCCCCGTCGGTATCTTCTTCCTCGCCTTCATCTCTTTTGAATAGGCCGGCATACTGCTTAAAAAGCGTTCCCAGACTTGATAAAAAAAAAGCGCTGTAGCCTGGGCCAGCACGAATGGCAGACGCTTCATGAGTTCCGCCACCTGGTCAAATTCGGTACTGCCATACTTCAGAATATTCTCCTTGAAGAACATATTTCTTTTGACCTCCAGGCAGATAGCTGCCAGTGTAAGGTGAAGATTTGGCACCTGTTCATCAACCCCTTTGGCGGCATTCAGCACGTCAATAAACTGTCCGGCCTTCAGATGCTTGAACTCATATATCACCTTAAACCTTTTGCCCCCTACCTTGAAGTAACGGGCCGGCTTCACTTGTGGCATTTCACCAGTAGATAGAAAATCGATCTTCTTTAACTCTTCCCGCAACTGGTCAAAGCTCAGATTCTCATAATGCTCTATCGGCTTACCGTCCACGCAGGAGAGCAGGGAAATACGCCGCTCTATATCCGAATCGAACTGCTGAATATGTAGGATATCGTATAGCTCCTGGAACTTACCTACTGTTATCTTACTCCACATGTCCCAACATGATTAATGTTTGCTTTACATACCCTGTCGCAACTTCAATTGATTTATGTTGTGCTGCAGGAAGCAGGGCAACAATGCGGGGTCCTGTCCTTTCGTCCATACGTGTTAGCAAGCCAGCTGTATCCTTTCGCTGTTTATCAGTATCGAATATCAGTGCAATAGGCTGTTTATCTGAATCAATAATTTGATCCCCAATTCTTATTTTCATATGATAAGTTTTAAATTACGGTTCCGTGTTTTTGTTCAAATTCCCAGTTGCACATATCTGCATGAGAAACTGCTTTAGGCGTACTCAGCTTATCAAGATTCGCCTTTGCCTCAATTGCCTCCATCCAGGTTGCCTGCGCCCTATTAAGAATTAAATAGTTACCGAAGGTCACCAAATCCCGATCGGTATATAAACCCAGTAGCTTTGCAATGAACCGTTTCATATTATTTATTTTTAGCATTACTTTTTTTAGATGATGTTGGTTTCGCGTCCGGCCCTTTTACCGCTGGTAGCTGCTCTGCGTATTCATCCAACAGCGCCACCAGGTCTACCTGGCCGAAGGTGCCAATGATTGCAAACTGTGTGGCATCTTCTGCCAGCATTTTTTTACTTCTCAAAAACTCTACTGCATTCATTGTATTGATATTTAAATTGTTACCTTAAATCATATTGCCCAACATACCGGGCTGTCTGCCAACATTTCCAGGCAAGGCCCAAGGCGCAAACTGCATCATCATGAAAGCCTTCAGGCGCCGAATAACTAACCCCGGTAGCGGTATATGTAAACTCAAAGCTCTCCATTTCATCGCTGATCACGCCTTCGGGGAATCCGGTCTTTTCGTTCTGCACTGCCCAGGTTAAGCCCTGGATAAGCTGCTGCTTTGAAAGGGCCGTAAACTTGAACCCTTCAATGTTATTGTCATGCTGCTGCAGTTGCTCGACTATCGGATCACCTACGCCGGTACTATCAATGCACTTTGGTTTATTGGGCAGCCGCTTTATAGTGTCTGTCGTCTGTCCCCAGTCCTTTTGAAATCGATCTATGTAGCAGACATCTGCATTACGATCAAGCCCGACAATTACCGTCCAGTCCTTCTTTTTAGCCAAGTCAATGCCATAGCAGATAGGCGGCAATGTGCTCAGCGGCTTCTTGCACTTCTCAATGTATGAAAGCCCGAAAGGATTTGATCCATCATCGGCTGCCTCGGCCAGGTAGAGCTCATTAAAAACATATTCTGGCAGCTCTGATTTCGCGGCCTCAATCTCATCAAAGCTCAGTAGCCCTTCAGCCGCTGCATCATAGCAGGTTATCTTAAAGTGCCGCCAGGTTAGATCATCCCCAGCTTTGGCCTTTGAGGCCAATTTATAACCCCAGTTCTTCTTACCCTTAACGTTGCCTATGAACTTACATTTGCCTTTGGTGTAGGTCAAAGTAGATCTTAATGCCACCCATGCTTCATACCTGGCCCGTGTAAACTCATCGAACACCGCTGCATAAACATCATCCCCATAGAGGTTATCCGGCTTCTCGGCAGACTTAAACCAGATATGTACACCAGTCACCAAGGTGATCCGCAGCTCGCTTTCGTTGGCCCTAAACAGGTTCTTGTTGGTAATCTGCTGCTTCATACGGTTAAAGGCAATCTTTGCCTGGCCATACACAGGTGCAACCCACCAAACACTTTGCCCCTCCTTGCACAATAGAGCCTGTTCAAAGAGCCAAATAATATGGCTGGCAGTCTTTCCCACCTTAGTAGACGCCTCTGTCACCGTAAACCGCTCAGGGGCATCTATTATTGACCGCTGATAATTATACAGGAACGGCCGCCGATATCGTATTATGGGCTTAACCTCCGGCATTTACAGCGCCCCCTGTTTTACCTGCCGCCGGTCCACCGAGATCCAGGGTAACATCAAATCCGCCCTCGATATGAGCGTCTATGATCACCTTGTCATTGATGCCATAGTTTGCCTTCATATCGAATATGAGGCCGGCAACGCTGCCCTCATTATTCAGCATTGCTTCCTTTTTCCTGGCAAACACTTCATCCTCTATGCGTTTTATCGTGTCAGCAAACCGGGCGCGCGCTTTGTACTTAGACCACGTTTCCCGTGTAATCTTCAGTTTAACCTGGAATCGTTCAAGCGTGTAAACAATGCGTTTACGGAGCTTTATCACCTTTCCGGCACTGGCAACTTCCTCATGGAATCCTTCGTCGCACTCCTTGCGGAACGCCTCCCACTTTTCCTGAATTTCTTCAGGTTCTGGTATTTTCAGTTTCCTTCCCATAACTTTCTCTTCAATTCGTCAATAATTATGTCACGGAGCTGTTCCGCATTAAACACCTCCATCTGCCAATCAGTTCCAGTGGATGCCACAAGGAACACATGATATTGATATTCAAAACTTTTCTCAATCTCGTCGGCGATTTCCAATAGCCGTTCACGGTCCCACTCGCTGTAACTTGATGGAGCTTTAAGAAATATTATCGGCTTTGCCATAAACCCGTTTTTTGCTCTTTGTTAGATGAAATGCGTTACACTCTTTGCAGAAGTACTTCCGGCGTTCCATGTGAATCTTCCGGAAATGTTTATTGTGCTTTCTGGACCTTACCTGGTATAAAGCCGTTTCGGCCTCTTCTTTTGAAAATGCCCTCTTATTGCACATATTGCTCTGCGTTAAAGTTGGTTTCGCCGTCTGGAACCTTATATATTGAATCAGGATCCGCCAAATACCCGTCGATGCTGTCTACATAAACAGGCCATGTTTTAGCTACCGCTTCGTCTTTATTGTACCCGTATAAGTTCCGGTCCCCATCATCCAGGTGGATGGACTTACCAGGAATATAATAATTGATAAAGCCTGCAATTCGGCAGCGGGTATTATAGTCACAATCAATTGGCCCATATAATCCAAAGTCCTCACGGAAGGCTCCTACTTTTTGAAACACCTGGCGGCTGATCATACAGTTACCTATTACATCGCCTATGTAAAGCGGCCGGCCGGCAATTTCATTGTATGGGTAACCGGTATCCCCGGGACAATGGGCAATCATCCCGCTGTTGGGGATGGCTTCCAGGTATTTTATTTTACTGTAAAGCCAGTTGTCCGGCTCTAGGATATCATTAGCCATGAAGTGGTAAGCGTCATATTGAAGGTTATCCAGACCAGACAACATGAAATTAAACGGCCGCGCGATACCTTCATTAGTATGGCTTGAATAAATTGTTTTAACCTCGCTTTTATTGAACAACTTCAATACGCGCTCATCCTTGCTACCATTATCCCAAATGAACAGGTCAAACGGGTGTCCGGCATTCGCCAGGTTATGATCCAGCACTCTTTTTAGGGTGTCATATCGCTCATAACTGAGCATCAGTACTGCTACTTTCATGGCTTCTTATTTACACGTAAAAACCTTGCAGGGTTCCCTGCATATACCCCATTATCCTCAATCTGCACTTTCAATGGAACAACAGCCCCCATGCCTATCATAACATCGCAGCCAATACTATGGCGCTGGTGAACAACAGCGTTAAGACCAATATTTGACCGGTCGCCTATTATTGCATGCCCTCCGATTTTGGCACCGCAGGAAATAGTTACCCCATTACAGATATGTGCATCGTGCCCTATATGTGCATGCTTCATGATAAATACATGATCACTGATATAAGTCTCATCCTCAATGCCCCCATCAATAGTAACATGACCAGTGATTATGCAATTATCACCAATGAACACCTGTCCCGGGTTATTTGGATCCCATTGTGCGCGATGCTCTGCCGGCATCCCGATTAAACAATATGGCCCAATGTAGTTACCGGTTCCCATTGTTACGTTTGGGCCAATCACCACTGAGGGATGGATTGTATTGCCCGGGTATCGGGCTTCGTTTTCATTCATCATCTTTGGCGCCCTCCTTTTTCTTTCTTGGTTTCTTTTCAAATTCTTCAGGATTGGCCTCCTTAAACTTGTCGTACTGGGTGTAGGTAATACGAACCATTTCGGCTACGCAGTCACCGCACCAGCTGGAAAAATGCACCTCGGCAATGGCCTCATTGTGTACCTTCTGGATGTCATCAAATGTTTTCTTGTCGAGGTTGCGCATGAACTGCACTGTTCGGAGACTATCCCAGTGCTCTTTATGCCTTTCCAGTACTTCAATATGCTCTGTTGTGAAATTCATTTATTTAAATATTTTGTGATTATCACTGCTAAAACAGCAGATATTCCACCTATACATATGGTTTCCGGCCAGTTTTTGCCAAAAAAAACAGAAATAATTATCCCCATCCACCAACCCATACACATCTGGCAGTCTAATGGTTTCAATCTGTGTTTATATGAATCCTTCCCCCAAATCTTACGTTTTATAAACTTCGGAAGCCCGGTTTCGATAAAAACAA
>NZ_DATMTE010000028.1:0-1673 GCF_035564935.1 Chitinophaga sp.
GCTTTTTCAATAAATTCTTCACCACAGATCCGGTACCATAAAGAGTTCCTGTAAAACTCACGGGGATCGTCACTTATCGCTTCGTTCACCACATCCCAGGCATATACTACTCCCTTATATCTTTTTACTACGGTAGTAATATGCTCCTTCAACCGTTGCAGCAATACTTCTTTACTTACCTGCTGCCCGTTAGCATCCTTAAAAATCCATCCCGCAGCCTGTTTATGCCACACTAAGGTATGTCCTCTCAATTTCATACCGTTACTACGGGCAAAGGCCGCTACGGAATCAGCATCTCTCCAGTTATACCATTGTTCACCCGGGTGGATAACACTCATTTTCATGGCGTTTTCAGGAGTAAGACTATTAAACTGGCTGATAAGCAAGCCCGCTTCATCTGTTTTCAGCGCATGCGCTGAAACGGCCACGCCTATAGGGAAATAGCTTTTGTAATAATCCTTCAGTCCTCCCGTTCCGGGAGCAACGGCAGGGTGCTTACGATAGGCGAAGCAACAAACGCTTACCAGAACGATCAAAGCAATAGCAGCATAGCTGATGTATTTCATATGAAGATGATTTCATTAAATAGTTACTTCTAAAAACGTATTTTATCTGAATGCGCTTATAGTTTGAATGGTGCCGTCGCTGTTATATTTCAGCGCTGCTACCTTCACATTCCTCAAATGTGTTTTGCCGGACAACTGTGTATCGTGGTAAAACAAATACCATTTGCCGCCGGTTTCAATAATGGAGTGATGGTTCGTCCAGCCATCAACAGGTTTCAATATCACACCCTGGTATTTAAATGGCCCGTAAGGGCTATCTCCTATGGCATAGGCAATATTATGCGTATCGCCTGTTGAATAGGAGAAGTAATATTTACCTTTATATTTATGCATCCAGGCGGCTTCAAAAAAACGCTTGTCATTATCTTTTTCCATGAACAGGTTACCGTTGCTGTCTGTGATCTTTACTTCAACCGGTTCATTCTCCAGGCTTTTCATTCCCGGGGAAAGCTTTGCAACGCGGGGCAGGATCGCCGGCTCATTTTTGTTACGCAACTTCGCAGCGGCATCGTACCGGTTGTTGTTCCAGTTTTGCAACTGACCGCCCCAGATACCGCCAAAGTATAAATAAAACGAGCCGTCATCATCCCTGAATACACATGGATCAATACTGTAGCTACCTGCTAACGGCTCTTTCTCTGCGGTAAAGGGACCTTGCGGCTGCGTGGAAGTGGCCACCCCTATCCTGAATATTCCCTGCTTATCTTTAGCGGGGAAATACAGGTAGTAAGTACCTTGTGAAAAAGCCGCATCAGGCGCCCATAGCTGTTGTGAGGCCCAGGGCACATCTTCTACCCGTAAGGCCACACCATGATCGGTTACCTTTCCCCCGATGAAATCCATCGACAGGATATGATAGTCGGCCATCCTGAAATGATCGCCATTATCATTCTCGGTGGTTTTCGTTGCAGTGTCGTGGGAGGGGTAAATAAATATCTTACCATTAAAATAATGAGCCGACGGATCAGCGGTATAAATGTGGGATACCAGCGGCTGCGACGCGTATTTACCGGTATCCTTTTCATTAGCCGTATGCTGCGCATTTGCCTGGATCCAGGCAGTTATAAAAAAGAACAGGTACAACACCCGTTTATAATAACCCTGATG
>NZ_DATMTE010000029.1:0-7955 GCF_035564935.1 Chitinophaga sp.
TATGTTGCTTAAAAGCACCGACAGGTTCCATGCCATTAAATGTTACCTCCGCAGCAAGGAAGATATTAATATAGTGAAAGGCAGCCCGGTATTGCTGAAAGGCTATTGCAGGGGACAGATCCGGGATCTCAAGATTGAGGAATGTGAATTATTGGATCAACCGGTGGTAATATTAGGTAAAAAGTAAAACGGGCAATTGTTTCGATAAAAGAAGCAACCGCCCGTTTTTAATCACACAAGATAGCCGAACAAACTATCGTCTTTATTCAGTTCGGTGATCTGGAAATTATATTTCCTGCAATTGGCGATCAGTTTATCGTAATCCTCACGGCGTCTCAGTTCCACGCCTACCAATGCCGGTCCTATTTCCTTATTGTGCTTCTGGATATACTCAAACCTGGTGATATCATCATCCGGCCCCAGTATGTGGTTCACAAATTCTTTCAGCGCACCCGGACGCTGTGCGAAACGGACAATAAAGTAGTGCTTCAGGCCTTCATACAGGAGGGAACGTTCCTTTATTTCCTGCATACGATCGATATCGTTGTTACTACCGCTTACAACGCACACTACCTTTTTTCCCCGGATGGCTTCCGCATAATCGTCAAGGGCGGCGATAGACAGCGCCCCTGCTGGTTCTACCACGATAGCGTCTTCATTATATAACCTTAGAATGGTGGAGCATACTTTTCCTTCGGGTACCAGGTGCATTTTATGCAGCACGTCTTTACAGATCTCATAATTGAGGGCGCCTACTCTTTTCACTGCAGCGCCGTCTACAAAGCGTTCTATTTCATCGAGGGTAACGGGGCCGCCGTTTTCCAGTGCACGGAGCATGGACGGTGCGCCCTCCGGTTCCACGCCAATGATACGGGTATTGGGACTGTATGTTTTAAAATAAGTGCCAAGGCCGGCTACGAGGCCGCCACCGCCAACAGGCACAAAAAGAAAATCGATGGCCGGTTGATCTTCCAGGATCTCCACAGCCACGGTGCCTTGTCCTTCAATTATTTTTGCATTATCGAACGGCGGGATAAAAGTCATGCCGCTGGCTTTTGTAAATGCCTGGGCTTCTGCGGAGCAATCATCGAAAGTATCTCCCACAAGACGGATCTCTATATGATCGCCGCCAAACATATTCACCTGGTTAACTTTTTGCTTTTGTGTAATTACAGGCATAAACACCACTCCCTTTATGTTCATGGCTTTACAGGCATAGGCGAAACCCTGGGCGTGGTTTCCGGCGCTGGCACAGGTAACGCCTTTCGCCAGCAATTCAGCAGGCAGGCTGCTGATGAGGTTATAGGCGCCGCGCAATTTATAGGAGCGTACAATCTGCATATCCTCTCTTTTCAGGTATACGTCGCAGTTATAACGCCGGGAGAGATTGGCGCTATACATCAGCGGAGTGCGGGTTACAATTGGTTTCAGTTTCACCGCTGCGTCCAGGATATTCAGGGAATTGACACTACTCATTACTTCAGACATAAAATGTAATTAATACAAAAGGCAAAGCACCTTCGGATTATCGAAATCATGGAACCTGTATTCAGTAAAAGAAAGCAATATTCTTCCGTACTAAATACGAGCGCCAATAATTTCAATAATTCGAAAATGCTTTGCCATTGTAATTTATAATATAGCTATTACGCGTTGTTAGGGCGCAGCTTACGTACAGCCGCACCTGCCTGCCACATTTCGCTTTCGCGGAGTTCTTTCAGTTCTTCGTTCAGTTTTTCGCGGTAGTCCGGAGTGCTGTTGGAAGCAATAGAACGGGCAGCTTCTTTACCTGCTGCAACGCTGGCATACAGTTCATCAAATACAGGCTGGGTAGCTGTTTTGAATTTCTTCCACCAGTCGAGCGCACCACGCTGAGCAGTAGTAGAGCAGTTAGCATACATCCAGTCCATACCGTTTTCTGCTACCAGTGGCATGAGGGACTGGGTGAGTTCTTCCACTGTTTCGTTGAATGCTTCAGAAGGGGAGTGACCATTCTTGCGCA
Source organism: Chitinophaga sp. (assembly GCF_035564935.1). Lineage (GTDB taxonomy): Bacteria > Bacteroidota > Bacteroidia > Chitinophagales > Chitinophagaceae > Chitinophaga. The sequence continues at coordinate 2,003 of NZ_DATMTE010000029.1, forward strand.
GTGTTTCGTATTGAGCAGCGAAGATACCCTGGATGCAGCCCATGAGGGAACCGCGTTCGCCGGTCAGATCGGAGAATACTTCTTTTTTGAAATCTGTTTCAAACAGGTAGCCGGAACCAACGCCGATACCCAGTGCTACTACGCGTTCTTTAGCGCGGCCGGTAGCATCCTGGAAAATAGCGAAGCTGGAGTTCAGACCCTGACCGGCCAGGAACAGGCGACGCAGGGAAGTACCGGAACCTTTTGGAGCTACCAGGATTACGTCTACATCAGCTGGAGGAATGATACCGGTTTGTTCTTTATAGGTAATACCGAAACCGTGGGAGAAGTACAGTGCTTTACCAGGAGTCAGGTGTTGCTTTAAAGTAGGCCACAGGGTGATCTGTCCGGCATCAGACAGCAGGAACTGGATAATAGTACCTTTCTGTGCTGCTTCTTCGATATCGAATAAAGTTTCGCCCGGAACCCAGCCATCAGCCACTGCTTTATCCCAGGTTTTGGAATTTTTACGTTGACCTACAATAACATTAAAGCCATTGTCTTTCAGGTTCAGTGCCTGGCCAGGACCTTGTACGCCATAACCAATAACTGCAATCACTTCGTTCTTCAGCACTTCCCTTGCTTTTTCCATAGGGAATTCTTCTCTGGTTACTACTTGTTCGAGTACCCCTCCAAAATTGATGGTTGCCATGTGTTGTTTTTTTAGCTTTTAGCTACTAGCTGTTAGCTATTAGCTGAGATGTGATTTGAATGAATGAATAATGATTAAGATGTCGGCTGCCGGTTTCAGGCCGGCAGCCAGTTATTTGCCGGAAGTCAGGGCTAAATGCCGGGAGCTTCCTGTGTGTGCAATTCTTTCAGATGTTCGTGAAAACGGCGGCTCCATTTCACAATGGCTACCCTGCCACTCTTCGTATACTCTATCAGGCCATATGGCTCCAGTTTCTTGATAAAGTCTGTCAGCTCCTGCTGATGGCCCGTTTTCTCGATCACAAAATAATCTGCGGTGATCGTCAGGATACGCGCATTGTTTTCACGTATCAGTCTTTCTATATCACCTGTATGTAACGACCTGGTAGAAATCTTGTACAATGCCAGTTCCTGGTATACCACTTCATCTTCCTCATGTACAAAAGCACGGTGAATTTCAATCAGTCTTTCTATCTGTCCTACTACCTTATCCAGTTTCTCACGTGTAGACATCACCGTTATTACAAACTTATACACACCGGGTATTTCAGTTTCGGCGGTGGTTAAGCTGGTGATATTGATGCCCCTGCGGGTAAATATGATGGTGATACGGTTGGTTATACCTATACGATCTTCCGTATATACCGTTACTGTATATTCTTTTTGCATATACCTGTTGTGAATTACAAATGATCAATATGAATCCTCCGGATACTGCTACTCCAGGCGGATGCTTGAAATAGGAGCGCCTGCGGGCACCATAGGGAATACGTTATCTTCTTTTTCCACTACTACTTCCAGCAGATAAGCGCCCTTGTGCGCCAGCATTTCATCAATAGCGGCGGATATATCTTCCCTTGCCGTTACTTTTTTACCGGGGATATAAAATCCTTTGGCAATTTGTACGAAGTCGGGATTGACCATTTCAGTGGAGGAATAGCGCTTGTCGAAAAACAGCTGCTGCCATTGTCTTACCATTCCCAGGAAGTTATTGTTCAGGATCACTATTTTCACACCGATCTGCGACTGGTGAATAGTGGCCAGTTCCTGGAGCGTCATCTGGAAGCAACCATCACCGATGATAGCTACTACTTCTTTTTCGGGCGTACCGGTTTTGGCGCCCATAGCTGCCGGCAGCGAAAAGCCCATGGTACCCATTCCACCGGAAGTGACATTGGTATTGGGATTTTTGAAACGATAGTAGCGGGAAGCCACCATCTGGTGCTGTCCAACATCTGTTACCAGTACTGCTTCGCCTTTGGTTTTCTCTGAGATCAGGCGGATCACTTCCGCCATTTTCAGCTCTCCTTCCTGCGGATACAGTTCTGCATGCTGTACTTTATCGTATTCTTTTTTATCTGCGGCGCGGAATTCTTCCAGCCAGGCTGCATGTTCAGCAGGATTTACCTGTTTGAGCAATGCTGCCAGGGCCGGCTTTGCATCTGCGTGAACGGCTACATCAGCTTTAACGATCTTGTTGATCTCTGCAGCATCGATTTCGATGTGGATCACTTTTGCGTTGGGAACATAGGTACCTACGTCGCCGGTTACACGGTCATCGAAACGCATACCTACTGCAATTACCACATCTGCCTCACCGGTAAGCATATTGGGACCATAGTTACCATGCATACCCAGCATACCTACGTACAACGGATGGTCTACCGGTACGGCCGACAGGCCCAGCAAAGTAGATCCCACGGGGATCTGCGCTTTCTCCGCCAGTGCGATCAGTTCCTGTTCCGCACCTGATAACAGTACGCCATGACCACAAAGGATAAATGGCTTCTTCGCGCCGTTGATCAGTGCTGCGGCAGCAGCTACTGCGTCCTGGTTTAATTCAGGAACAGGGCGGTAACTGCGGATATATTCACATTTTTTGTACTCGTATTCAAATTCCCCGAACTGTGCATTTTTGGTGATATCCACCAATACCGGGCCGGGGCGGCCGCTGCGGGCAATGTAAAATGCTTTGGCGATAGCGCCGGGGACATCTTCCGGACGGGTTACCTGTATATTCCACTTGGTGATGGGCATAGTGATGCCGATCACGTCTGTTTCCTGGAATGCATCGGTGCCTAACAGGGCGGCGGCTACCTGGCCGGTAATGCATACCATGGGGGTGCTGTCCATATAGGCGTCGGCCAGTCCTGTTACCAGGTTGGTGGCACCCGGACCGGAGGTAGCAAATGCTACGCCCACCCTGCCGGAGCTACGTGCATAACCTTGTGCAGCATGTGTGGCGCCCTGTTCGTGCCGGACGAGAATGTGATGAACCTGATCCTGGAAATCATAGAGGGCATCATAAATAGGCATGATCGCCCCACCCGGATAACCGAAAATAGTGTCCACTCCTTCTTCGATCAGGGAACGGATCACAGCTTCGGAGCCTGTAATTACAGGCTTTACAGCTAACTGTTTATCTGCTATCTCAGGCTTCATCGGTAACACATCCTTCTGTTGCATTTTTTACAAGTTTTGCGTACTTAAATAAGATTCCATTGGTTACTTTCAATGCAGGTTGCTTCCAGGCGGCCCTTCTTGCGGCCAGTTCTTCGTCGCTGATCTCTACATTGATGAAGTTCTTCGTTGCGTCTATTTCGATGATATCGTTGTCTTGTACGAGTGCAATATTTCCCCCTTCAAAAGCTTCCGGGGTAATATGGCCTACCACAAATCCGTGGGTACCACCGGAGAAACGGCCATCGGTGATGAGGGCTACGCTTTTGCCAAGTCCCACACCCATGATGGCGCTGGTAGGCTTCAGCATTTCCGGCATACCGGGAGCGCCTTTGGGGCCTACCTGGCGGATGACGACCACATCTCCCTCTTTCACTTTACCGGAGGTAATACCTGCAATCAGTTCAAATTCGCCGTCGAATACACGGGCGGGTCCTTTAAACCGTTCGCCTTCCTTACCGGTGATCTTGGCTACGGAGCCTTCTGTAGCGAGGTTTCCGTAAAGGATCTGGATATGGGCGGTTGGTTTCAGTGGTTTTTCCAGCGGCACAATGATATCCTGTGTGCTGAAATCTATATCTGCCACATTTTCCAGGTTCTCGGCTATTGTTTTACCGGTAACGGTCATACAGTTACCGTGGAGAAATCCTTTCTTCAGGAGATATTTCATTACCAGCGGAACACCACCAATATTGTGGAGGTCTTCCATCAGGTACTTGCCACTTGGTTTCAGGTCTGCGATCAGCGGCGTTTTGTCGCTGATACGCTGAAAATCTTCCAGCCTGATATTGATGCCTACTGATTTTGCGATAGCAATGAAATGCAGTACGGCGTTGGTGCTGCCACCCAGGGCCATGATGATGGTGAGCGCGTTTTCAAACGCCTCTTTCGTCATGATGTCGCGGGGTTTAATATCTTTTTCAAGGAGCAGGCGGATGTATTTACCGGCAGCGATACATTCATCTTTTTTGTCCTGGCTCAATGCGGGGTTGGATGAGCTGTACGGGAGGCTCATACCCAGTGCTTCGATAGCGGAAGACATGGTATTAGCCGTGTACATACCGCCACAGGCGCCGGCGCCGGGGCAGGAATTTTGTACAATGCCTTTGAAATCGCCTTCATCCAGCTTACCGGCCATTTTCTGACCTAATGCTTCAAATGCGGAGATGATATTGAGATCCTGGCCTTTATATTTTCCGGGGGCGATGGTACCGCCGTAAACCATGATGGAAGGGCGGTTGAGGCGACCCATAGCCATCAGGGAACCGGGCATGTTTTTATCGCAACCGGGAACGGTGATCAGTGCATCGTAATACTGCGCTCCTGCAACGGTTTCAATGGAATCTGCAATCAGATCACGGCTAACAAGAGAGTAGCGCATTCCCGGCGTACCATTGCTCATACCATCGCTGACACCAATAGTATGGAAAATGAGTCCGACCAGGTCATTTGCCCAGACGCCTTTTTTCACGTCCTGTGCCAGATCATTCAGGTGCATATTGCAGGTGTTGCCATCGTAGCCCATGCTAACGATACCTACCTGTGCTTTTTTCAGATCTTCCTCTGTTAAACCAATTCCATACAATTGTGCCTGCGCAGCTGGCTGCGTAGGGTCCTGGGTGATCGTTTTGCTGTATTTATTTAATTCCATTGCTTTTTGTTATTACCCCCATTACAGGTGTTTATAGGTGCCCTATTTTAAAAACTCTGCACAAATTACCCGGTAGCGTCGTCAAATTCAAACCAACTTATTCCGATTTACCGGTCTTCAAATCTGTCTTTTTAACTCCAAAACCCTTTACTGTAAAGGATTGTAAGTTTTTCGATTTACAACCTTCAAAGGGCTTTAACTGTCAGCTGTTAGCATTTTAGCCGATGCTAACAGCTAACAGCCAACGGTTATGCTAATAGCGCTTCGCGTTGAAATGTTTTTTCCAGCACTTTCGCTTTATAAGCCTGTTGGAGCAATTTTCCGAGCGACTGTGCCCATGGTTTGCTGAAAGACTGGCCGTCCAGGGAGTCGAGACCGATGACTTCTGCCGCGGTACCGCAGAAGAAAGCACATTCAGCTTCTTTTAATTCCGGGATGGTAAATAATTTTTCTTCCAGTGGGATATTCAGTTCCTGGCAAAGTTCGATAACAGTGGCGCGGGTGATGCCTGGGAGGATGTTACCGGGAGGTGGAGTGTATATTTTGCCGTCTTTTTCAAAGAAGATGTTAGCGCCCGGGCCTTCTGCAACATAACCATTCATATCCAGCAGCAGCGCTTCATCGTAGCCTTTTTCTTTTGCTTCCTGCGAGGCCAGTATGGAGTTTACATAAAGACCGGCGGATTTGGATTCTATTTTAAACGCTTTTGGATTTGGTCGCTCGTAAGAGGAAGTCATTACACGCAGCAGTTTTTCCCCGAGGTAAGCTCCCCATTCCCATGCGCAGATCAGGATATGCGATTCTGCGGCGGCTTTCAGCGTCATATTCGGCGGACAGAAAACCAGGGGTCGGATATAGGCTTCTTCCATATTATTCATCTCCAGTACTTTATAACAAGCGGCGATCAGCTCTTCGTTATCAAATTTGTAGGGGATGTGGATCAGCTCGCAGGAGCGCTTCAAACGGTCGAAGTGTTCTTTTGCTTTAAAGATCTTCACTTCGCCGCTTGCGGTTTTGTAGGCGCGGATGCCTTCAAAAACAGCATAGCCGTAGTGGAGCGACTGGCCATACAGGTCAGTTGTAGCAGCATTTGCTTTGGTGTACTCACCGTTGATGTAAAGAAAGGTGTTGTCGTTGTAATAGCTATACATA
>NZ_DATMTE010000030.1:0-3328 GCF_035564935.1 Chitinophaga sp.
ACCCGTAACCAAAATCAGTTTAACTATGAAAAACCGTATTCTACATGCTGATGACGATACGTTGTTTTCCGGTATTGTTAAAAAGATACTTTATCAACAAGGATTTGAAGTTTATAGTGCTTTTGACGGAGAGCAGGCATGGCAGCTTTTTAACGAAATGAAATTCCATTTGTGTTTATTGGATATTGTGATGCCCCGTTTGAATGGAATTGATCTTGGGGAACGTATCCGCGCGAGGGATAAACAGATCCCTATATTTTATTTATCGGGTGAGGACATTGCGCTAGTATCGGCGGAGGTATTTGGCAGAGGGGGCGCTAATGACTATTTCCCTAAAACATTCAATCTGCGCGAGCTGACGGGCAAGTTACAAGCGTCTTTTATCCATATCAATAATTATATCTTATGAAAGAAAGTATAGGAACGCACCATTACGATCCCGGAAATAATGAATTTCATGTTTCCAGCAAACGAACAAAGAAAGTTACTCAGAGAATTAAGGAAGTATACAGGTGCCTGTATAAAAATAAAAATGAATTGGTAAGCATGGAAACTATCATGGATAATGTTTTCGGAGAAGGTAACCATGATATTGACAAGTTATATGTATATATATCCAAGCTTAAGCGGATTATCGAGAACCATCCCGGTTCGGGCATACGTAATGTGCGAGGTAAAGGGTACAAACTGATTGTGCCCGTAACACCATAGTCCTCTTTTTATCCCTGTATTTATTCCAATACCTGTTATCCTAACCGGATATTTTACTATATTCGTTTTCTGTTTAGTAAACCCGGACTATAAGCAGTTAACCATATTTTTCAATACCAAAACCACTTACCATGAGACTTCTTAGAACATTACATCATCCCGACGGTGTGCGTTCATCAGCTGAATATGAAATAAGAGACAATAATGTTTTTGCCACTGTTCACCATGCTGGCGGATCAGCTTCCTTGCCCTGGTATGAAGTGAGAGAAGATAAATTGTATCCTACGGTGCATCATCCGCAGGGGCGGAGTGCTTTTCCCTGGTTTGAGATCAATGGGAATAGCATCAGGCCCTCTATCCACCATCCAAAAGGCAGTGAAGGCTTACCATGGTATAAGATCGAATAACCTCAGAAAATGGATCTATATAATGAGCCTGGCAGAGATGCTGGGCTTTTTGTTGGAACAGCAAGCCCGGCAATTCCGGGCCTGCTGCTGTATGCCTATTGTACCTCAGGTATTTTCTCTGTATAGTTTTTTACGGTCTTACAAAAATCGAAGGATAACAAGGAAGAAGCGCCAACACTGATTGTGCAAAGCATTGAATCAAACTCAAATATCCAAAAGGAATTTGGTTGTCTTTGGAAAAAAATGCAGCGATGAAATTTATCAGCGAATTTTTGATTCCCGGCCTACATTTACATCTTTCCGGCCATTCATCTTTTAACATATAATTCCTTATCCCCCCTTTGCTAATCCCCTCTTTTCTCCCTATTTTTACCATAATGTCCACGCACCGTCCAAAACAATCTCATCTCCAACTAAAGTCATTATTTGACCTGCTATACGTGCGCCTTTGCCGGTTTGCCGGTCTTTTAATTACCAATCCCGCCATAGCAGAGGATATTGTTCAAAAAGTGTTCATAAATTATGAGCAGGAAGACGACGATTTCCCCGCAATTAAAACTTACCTGTATAAAGAAGTGCTGAACGCCTGCAACCAACATACTGCAGCTGTTAAAACAGCCGTTATAAAGGCAGAGGTAGGCGGGGAAATAAACCGGGCTATCGCCGCGCTCCCTGAAGGCTGCAGCAAAGTTTTCAAGCTGAGCTATGTAGAAGAACTGAAAAATGAGGAGATCGCAGCCGAAATGGCGATGCCGGTAAGTTGGGTGAAAACACAAAAAGTACGTGCATTGGAGTTATTGCACTGGCGACTGAAGCCGGAAACATTTCTCGTATTAAACTTCTTCCTGTCCATTGCAGAATGACCTGGAATCATATCAGTACGGAGCCCGGTTAATAGTAAAGTATTGGGAAAACACGCTTTCAGCCGAAGAAAGCGAAGCACTGGAAGTATGGATAGCCGCCAGCGATGAAAACCGGTTGCTGTTTGCCGAGCTAACCAGGGAAGCTACTTTAAAAGAAGAGCTGAGGCAGATGGGCAGGTATCATCCGCAACAGGCCTGGAAGAAAATTGAAGCCGCAAGGAAGGAAAGGAAACAGGTTCCCTGGGCGGGAGTTGTTGCTACCCTGCTCATGTTGCTGCTGGCCATTACTTTAAAATGGTGCTATCTCCGTGATGCGCCGCCTGCAGATAAAAAAACAGACAATAGGGGTATCAGCCGCTGAGCTGTGTCTGGTAAGGAAAGAGGAATCACCTCTTCTTTCCGCCATAGGTTTTTATAAAGCGTCTCCTTCCGGGGCGCTTTATTTGTAACCGGCAGCCTGCAGCTCAAATAATTCGGCGTACCGTCCTTTACGGGCAAGCAGTTCTTCATGACTCCCTATTTCAACAAGAGTGCCGCGTTCCAGTACCAGGATACGGTTAGCCATGCGTACCGTGGAAAAGCGATGCGATATCAACACTGCGGTTTTATCGCGGGTAAGATCCGCAAACCGTAGAAATACATTGTATTCAGCCCGTGCATCCAGCGCAGAAGTGGGTTCGTCCAGTATCAGGAGCTGGGCATCTTTCATGTAGGCCCTTGCCAGTGCTATCTTCTGCCATTCGCCACCGGAAAGCTCTATGCCCTGGTTAAAGCGGCGACCGAGCACCTGCTCGTAGCCGAGCGGCATCTTTTCTATAAGTGGCAACGCAAGACTTTGCCGCGCCGCATCTTCGATCATCGGGAGGTTATCGCTTTGGGCAATGTTGCCTACTGCAATGTTTTGCGAAACCGTCATCTGGTAACGCTGGTAGTCCTGGAATATAACGCCCACCTGCGTACGTAATTCTTGCAGGTCATATTCCCTGAGATCTATGCCGTCGAGCAGGATACGTCCTTCTACCGGATCGTAGAGGCGCGATAATAGTTTCACAAGGGTGGTTTTGCCCGCCCCGTTCTCTCCTACCAGCGCCAACTTTTCGCCGGGATGAAGTGTGAAGTTAAGATGCCTGATGGCCCATTTGTCGGCATTAAGGTATTTAAAACCAACATCCTCGAAAGTAAATCCTTGTTGAATGGGCCGTGGAAACGCCCGCGGATGAAGTACAGGAACCATTTTAGGCTGTATCTCAAAAAATTCAAACAAATCGCGCAGGTAGAGGGCGCCCTGTGTAACACTGGAAAACCGGATAAGGATTCCCTGGAATGTAGTACGCAACTGCCGGAAAG
>NZ_DATMTE010000031.1:0-3638 GCF_035564935.1 Chitinophaga sp.
TTACGCATCACATAATCATCCATGATAAAGCCGCTGCCGATGTCGGTTTTCTTTTCTTTAAATATGCTGAATCCCTGCTTTTCGTAGAAGTGTATTGCTTTGTTGAAGCGGTTTACGTCGAGCTCCAGCGTATGGGCGCCACGTTCTTTTACCTGGTTGGCCACCTGTTGCAGGAGAAATTTACCTACTCCTTTTCCCTGGTAGCTTCCGTCGAGATAGATCTTATGCAGTTTATAGATGCCGGCGTTATCTGTAGTGCTGTATGCGGCAAAACCGATGGGGGCGTTATCATCTAGCAGAACGAGGAATTGATGTTTAAGCTCCGTGATCTGTTTGTTCAGGGAAGCGGTACTGTACATCATGTCTATCATGTAGTCTATTTGTTCCGGCGTTAGAATTGACTCATAGGTAGGTTTCCAAATCTTTTCCGTGAGTTCCTGTATAACGGGAATATCGTTAGTGGTAGCTGCTTTGACGTAGTACATAATATTAAAGGCTGTTATTTTCTTTCAGTATGTTTTCTATGGTTTTTTCCAGTTGATCGAGGGGCGTATATCCCCTGGCGCAGAGATACAATTGTTTGCCCGTGTCCAGGATGGCTGCGGGGAACCCGGTGATGCCCCAGTTCTGGATCAGCTGAAATTCCTGCTGGGTTTCGTAGCGGTAGTTTTCATCGTGCAGGCGGCTGATGAATTGATCTTCCGGCAGGCTGAACTTTCTGATCAGTGAGCGATAGGTGCTGTCGTTGTTAAGGCTTTGCCCATTGTAATTCAGCGCTACCTGCATATCGTGCGCAAAGGTGATGGCGTTTTCCGGCTGGTACTGTTTAAATACGGTAAGGGCGATGCCAGGCTTTTCCGAGTCCATGATTTCTTCCGAAGGGAGCAGTTTTTCCAGGAAGGCGGCGCCGAATTTTGCTCCCGTCATGTTTTCCACATTGGTGTGTTCCCGCAGGATAAATGCCTTCATGGAAGAGAAGGAATGGCGGTTGTCGCCGGTGATCATTCCCCCGGAGAGGATATCGAACTGCATGTTCCAATTATTGCGTTCCTGTAGTTGCTGTACTACGGAAGTAAAGCCATAACACCAGCCGCACAGCGGGTCGTAAATATAAATGAATCTCATAGCATCAGGGCTTTTAGGCCCTCAGCAAAGGTAACTAAAAGCTTACTGCCGGAAATGGGCATTACTGGTTGCCTTCCTCAAAAAAATGTTCCTCATGCAGTTTTTTCGAGAGGGCGCTGTCTTTTCGTATAGCCTTGACAGAAAGGCGTACTGCAAATATGAGGGTGATAACCGAAGCTCCCATCAAAAAGATGTTATTACCAAGGAAAAGGAAGAAATCGAATGTTCCGTGGAAGAAAACGGCAATCAGGAGCGCCCTGAACAAAAGCGCGCTGCTTTTATGCGGCACAAACTTAGCCAAACCGGCATAGTAGCCCATTAATACCGCAAAAGCGCCGTGGGCGGGTACGGAAAGGAACATGCGGGCGATGCCGGTGCCTACACCGTACCTGCCTACGTAGGCAATATTTTCCAGGGTGGCGAAGCCCATCCCGATCATAACAGCATACACGATCCCATCCAACGGTTCATTGAACGCCTTTTTTGGATATGCGAACAGCAGCAGTACCAGGAATTTTGCCAGTTCTTCAGAGATGCCTACCACGCCATAGGCGAATGCGGCGGTGCCAAGTATGGTACCATTATTTTCCCGGAGCCCGAGTTCAACGGCAAGGCCCTGTACTGCCAGTGGCAGCGCCACACAGAGCATGCCCAGCAAAAAACTTTTAACCAACAGGCTGGTAGGTTCCCGGTCGTATTTGTCTACCAGGTATATAAAAAGACAGATAGCAAAACCAGGGGCCACTGCCAGAGCCAATAACATCATGGAAGGATATTTTTTTGTTGCTTACGCTGAAGCAGGTAGTTATTGAGCATGTCAACAGTGAAACTGCTAAGATTGTTTGCTTTTGTGATGCCTCCTTTCTGTGCAGCGAGGGTTCCGTACTTGATATCCTGGAACCCGGGGATGCTGTGGGCGTCAGGATCTATGGAGATGAGCACCTTTTTTTCCAGGGCATAATGCAGCCAGGTCCAGTCGATATCCAGGCGGCGCGGATGCGCATTAAGTTCTATTACCACGTTGTTGGCTGCGCAGGCATCGATGATGGCTTTATGATCTACGGGATAACCGTTACGGCTTAGGAGGAGGCGGCCGGTCATGTGCCCGAGGATGGTGGTGTATGGATTTTCGATCGCTTTCAGCAAACGGGCCATTGCTTTTTCTTCTGTCATTTTGAGATTGGAATGCACAGAGGCAATTACAAGGTCAAATTTTGCCAGGATTTCATCAGGATAGTCCAGTGTACCGTCGTTGAGGATATCGGACTCTATGCTTTTAAAAATGCGGAATGGCGCCAGCTTTTTATTCAGTTCATCGATTTCGGCATGTTGGGCCAGGATCCGTTCTATTTGCAGGCCATTGGCATAAAAAGCGGTACGGGAGTGATCGCTGATCACGAGATATTCGAAGCCCTGCGCTTTGGCGGCGGTGGCCATTTCTTCCAGGGAGGATTCGCCGTCGCTCCAGTTGCTGTGCGAGTGGATAATGCCTTTAATATCGGAAGCAACGATCGTTTCCGGCAGCTGATGGTGGCGTGCCAGTGTTAATTCGTTGATGCCTTCCCGTAGGAATGGCGGGATATAGTCCATTCCCGCAGCGCTGAAAATGGCTTCTTCCGTTGTGGCGTTGTGGAGAAAGGCAGCACCACCTGCTGCATTGAACTTGTCGATGAAGGCAGGAGATCCTGTGGTAGTAAATAAAGTAGCTGCGAAATTAGCGGCGTCGCAGCAATGCGTGATCACTTTCAGTTTTTCATCCAGTTGCCACACCAGGTTACCGGCATTAGCGGTGGTAAGTGAAAAGCCGGGAAGGGTAGCGAATTGCTGCTGTACAACCTCCACCGGGGCGGCTATGAGCAGTTCTATTTCATCGATGATGATGCTGTGGCGGCGGAAGGCGCCGGTGAGCGATACGGCGGCAGGGGCCATGAGCAGCTGCAGCTGTTTTTCCAGTTCCTGGCCGGTGGCTGCTACTTCTGCGAAGAGGAAGCGGTGGCGGTTGGAGAGATAGAACTCGATGTTCTGGCGAACGCTTTCCTGTGTTTTGGCGCCGAATCCTTTGAGTAGCATCAGGCGGTTTTCGTTACAGGCATAAAGCAGTTCGCCCATGGATTCTATTTCCAGTTCTTTCCAGATGGTGGCTATTTTTTTGGGTCCCAGGCCTTTGATCTTCATGATTTCAAGGATCCCGGCCGGGGTAATTTCCATGTAGTGGTTCAGGAGGGAGCATTGCTGGGTATCGAGCATTTCGAGGATGCTTTTCCCGGTGGATTCGCCGATGCCTTTGATCCTGAATATCTCGTCGCGGGGAATATCTTTGAGGGGACTGGGCAGTTTTTCGATGGTGAAAGCTGCGCTGGCGAAGGATTTGGCTTTAAAGCTGTTTTCTCCGTGAATATCCATCAGTTTGGACAGGAGGGAGAAGTTATCTGAGATTGAATAATTATCCATATCGTAAAAATACGGAGTTACGGGGATTGTGTTGAGGGGTGGGTATAAAAAAAGATCCCGGC
>NZ_DATMTE010000032.1:0-2352 GCF_035564935.1 Chitinophaga sp.
GAATTAACAAGTTAGATAACGCCGCACATTTCTCCTGTCACGGAATAAAAGTAGTATTTATTTGTATTAAATGAAATCATTTTTAACATTTTTTTTGAGATGCAGGAAATGAAAGTCGCACGGAATTTAATCACCATTGTACATATCACTGATTTCCTTCAGGATTTCATAAACAGTTTGCTGGTTACCTTCGTTATACCGCCGGGCCCAGAAAGAAACCAGCCAAACTGCCATCCGGCGGGCATTCAGGTCGTTGTTATTAAGAGATGGATCTACCTGGTCCATATTATCTATTACCAGTTTTACTTCTTCAATAAAATCTTCTGATGCAGTATAGTCTGTAATAACGGCCATTTGGGTATAGAGTTTTCCCAGCCGCGCAGCAATATTTTCTTTTGTTTGCAAAGCGTTATAGGTGAGTAGCAGTTTATCTACATAATAATGTACGGAGGAACGTTGGTAAGTATTATACGGAAGTATTTCATACAGTAGTTTTTTATACCTGTCAAAAGATTGGCGTAGCCGGGCTGCATCCCGGCCCGTCCAGCTACACTGGCGGATAATCATTTCCAGCCCGCGGTTTTCTGTATATGCCAGCGTACTGTAAGGATCTTCATCTTCCCCTTCGTAGTACAGCGGCTGCACATATGCGTGCCACATTACGGCAAGGTCGGAGGCAGATCGTTTTTTTGCTGCACTGCTGTCTATTTCCAGCTGTTCATGCAGTAAGTAAATGGCGCCTTCGCGGAGTTCGGGAGCGCCAAGTGGAAAATCTGAAGCTGCCTGCGCTTCATAGGCAACTATATCTGGAGCAGTAGTATCTGCCACTGCTGAAGCAGCCAGGAATACAGCTTCACCGGAAGTATAATCGTGGCGGTCACTCCTGCGTACCGTTTGTACTGCAATAAAAATAACCACCAATGCCGCAACACCTGCTGTGCTCGCGGTAATAATGGCAAACAGCCGGTTGCCTGTCCACAATTTTTCAGCCAGCCACCACATGCTACCAAGCAGAAAAGAACAAAAAATGGTTAATCCCAGCACCACCATATATAAAAGATAATTTTCACCGGTGTCGCCATCTGTATCATGTTTATTCAACAGGAAAATAAACGTAAATGAAACGAGGGAAATAAGCAGGTCCGATAAAAATGTTTTTTTCCAGTATTCGCTTCCCGTTGCAGGAGCAGCTGTAGATTTTTTACGGATCAGTAGCACCAATCCGTAAAAAATGCCACACCACATACTGCAGGTGAGCAGGAAAATAATGGGCGTCAGAAATACATCGGCCATAGAACCATTACTGTAATGGAGCGGAACAATATTCGTAAACCTGTCAAGTTTATACAGCAGTCCAAAAGGCAGGGTCACTATACCTGCATTTTTTAAGATATCGTTGGTCCATCTTTCAAAACCTTCAGGTACAGTAACATTAACCTGGGACAGGAACAGGGGGGCAAACAGCAGTATAATCACCAGTATCTTTACAATAATAATATGCTTATAGATCTTGTTTCCCATGGGATAAAGGGGTTAAATGCCAACAAATATATTATAATATGTCACAAAAAAAAGTGATTACCAGGGGCTGGTTAATCACTTTGCAGATTTATTATCAGGGTGTCATGGATAGATGGATCTTATGCCTGTGAACACGCTTACTGGTCATTCAACGCTGCACAGAGGGGTTGATGCAAATGTAGTATCGCATCAATTGTACCTGGGATCAATTCAGGAAAAGTATTTATGGAATCCGGAAAAAGAGAAGGGGAGCGTAACAGGAAGACTGCCAGGCAGCCTTCCTGTTGAAGAAGTTATTGCATATCGCCAGGCGTATTGGTGGCTTTCGCCGCCTGGGTATCGCGGGTATTTTTCTGAACGGTAATGGCGCCGAAAACGCTCAGCAGAAATGCAAAAGCATAAAAGCCTTTTTCACTTGGTGCAAGGGTGGCATTCCACAGTCCGATGGTGAGCAGCAGGATAGTGAGCAGCATTGATACCCAGCTGAGACCATAGTAAATGTCTGTTACCGGAACACCTTCGAGCCTGTCGCGTACGCACTTCTGGACAGATACGGCAGAGAATAAGCCATACATCAGAACGGTGAAATAATATCCTTTTTCATTTAACTGCATAGTAGATGCGTTCCACAGACCAATGATAAAGCCGAGGATACCTGCAAATACGGCCACCCAGGAGGCGGCAACAAATGCCATTGAAGGTTTTTGTTTCATTGATTAAATAAAATTTTATTTAGGGATTGGGTTGATGGCTAACAAAACTGCTTTCAGTAAATTGATGGCCTGCTGTAATAATACTATTTATTTTTGATCTGCTGACCTACAAAAAAAG
>NZ_DATMTE010000033.1:0-2300 GCF_035564935.1 Chitinophaga sp.
GCTGAAGAGATATCCTTTTTAAAAGAGGAATGTGTTTATAGTGAGAAAGCATTCACATTGCCTGAAAAATCCGCCACATACAGTATCCCGTTATACACTGCCATATCAGCAAACACCGGGGCGCCTGTATTAAAGCGGCTGATCATTTTCCCGGTGTGAAGATCTATCACATATACATACCCGTCGGACGCACCGGCAATAAGACGGTTGCCGGTCAGCAGAGGGGTGGATTCGATAGTGGCGGAAGAGGGGGAAGAATACGGCGCTGAGTAAAACAGGGCTTCGCCGGGAACAAAGCGCCATTGTTCTTTTTTGCTTTTTTTGTCGAAGGCAATCATTCCACCGGCAGCAGTGCAGGTAATGATATAGTTGTTTGTTACCAGTGGCGCCGTCATGGTTTTGAGGTCTTCAGTAACCGGGATGCTGTCTGTTGTTTTACCGGTGGCGGGGTCCAGGATATGGAGTTTATTGATACCGTGTACATACAGCAGGTTATCGAAGAAAGCGGGAGTACCGCTACGGAAGCGGATGCCTTCATCGGCACGTTTCCATTGCAGTTTGCCGGTGGCGGCGTTGTGGGCAAACAGGTGATTCCAGTTGGAGGAAGTGATCAGCAGGCCGTTATGAATAGCCATGGCAGCGGGTGTACCTTCGCCGCCGGTCCAGTCGTGGTTGGTCCATTTTACCTGGCCGGTGTTCAGGTCCAGGGCCTGGAGATAATTGCCGGCGCCGGTGTAGTAAATGTTGTTATAAATAGCGCCGCCTGAATTATAGGCTGGCAGGTTGTTATGATCGCCGGTATGTTTCCAGCGCAGTTGGCCGGTGGCGGCATCGAGGGCATAGGTAACGCCTTCCGCATCGGTAGCCAGCAGCAGGCCATTATGGTAGCTAATGCTGTGTTTGATGGAATTGCCGGTAGTGAATTGCCATAGTTGTTTGCCGGTTTGTGCATCCAGTGCGGTGATACTGCTATGATGATTGCCTTCATCATCGATAGTACCAATAAATATTTTACCGGCTGCGCATATGGGAGATGATTTCCAGATATTGCTTCCCACGTTTGCGGTCCAGTGTAAATGCAGCGGGCCGGCGGTGGCAATACCGGTAACGCCGGTACGCTGTATATTCTGTAATGCTTCCGGCCAGTCGGTGGCGGAGGCATTGTTTTTTACAGGCGTATTTTTTGCCAGCGTAAATGTATCCCTGCGGAAAAGCACCCGGCCGGTGCCTAGCGTAGCTTCTAACGTGGCCGTATACACGCCGTTCATCCATGAAGCGGGGATGGCGGTAGTAGTAAACCAGTTCCAGTCCGTACGCGGTTGCAGTGGCAGTTGTTTAACGAGAGCTCCCTTTTTATCGAACAGGCTGAACAATACTTTATTTACCGGTGATGAAGTATGATAGGTGTTGACACTGATCACCATTTTATTTCCATCGAACGCCACGCCTGTGGCAGCAGGAGATACGGACACCAGCTGATCATGCACATAGGTATAACGCCGTTGCACAAACGAAACACCGCTTTTATCTACGCCGATCACATCGAAGTTGGAAGCGGAGTTATCGATACCTCCATCGGGAGGCGGCGCTGCGCAGATGGAACGGATACCGCTGTTGCCGTGTGTACGGGCAAAGTTGATATGCCAATGGCCATAGATCCAGGCTTTGAGGTGATGCTCATTCAGGTTAATGCTGTCGTTTTTTGAACGGATGGTAAAGAGGGTGTCATAAGTAAGCAGGTCGTGGTTGAATACGATCACAGGCTTTTCGGGGGAGGTGTTGGCGAGATCATTTTTCAGCCATTGTATTACATCGTCGGCAGTATAAGAGGGCTGGTAATCACCGTTGCGCATGGGTGTTACAATAAAGTGCGCGGGGCCGGCGTCGAAGGAGTAGAACACCGGGCCAAACAGCGATTCATACAATGCCTCCCCGTAAGGGCCCTTTACCAGGTCGTGGTTACCGATGCAGTAATACATTGGTACGCCCATGGTGCGGGTATTGATGTATTGTGCATGGAAGGCCATTCCTTTTTCGTAACAAATATCGCCGGTGTGGATCATGAAGTCGGCGTTTTCGTTGCGGGCATATTCTTTTGCATCGGTGATCCAGTTGTTAAACTGGTAGGTTTCTGTATCGGTTAGCCGCACAAATTTTGCAGTGGCGGGATTGGCGTTAGGCACCGGCTGAACGCCGAAGTTGTAAGCCGGCAATGTACTATCGGCAGGAATATAAAACGATTTGGTATACCGGTATCCTGCCGGGGTGGTTATAAATATAAACTTTGTTTTGACATGACC
>NZ_DATMTE010000034.1:0-9899 GCF_035564935.1 Chitinophaga sp.
CATTTTATTTCTTTTCCGTTCATCAATAACTTTTTCAGCTTTTTCATTTTATTTTATACTTTGGTTTCAAATTATTTCTTTTTGTTTTTATTAGTATTGCAGAGAAAATAAATGAAACTAATTAAAAGTCATGTAGCAATAAAATGAAAAGAATTGAATCAATCAGGCAATTAAAGGAAGCTGGTGAACAACCGTGGGATCTTATCATTATAGGCGGCGGAGCTACCGGTCTTGGTGTCGCTATGGATGCCGCCACCAGAAATTACCGCACATTGTTGCTCGAACAGGCCGACTTTGCCAAGGGCACTTCCAGTCGCAGTACCAAACTGGTTCACGGCGGGGTAAGGTACCTGGCGCAGGGCGATATTGCCCTGGTACGGGAAGCCCTGTACGAAAGAGGATTGCTGCTGAACAATGCCCCGCACCTGGCCCACAATCAGCAATTCATCATCCCGCAGTATAACTGGTGGCAAGGCCCCTTTTATACCATCGGCCTGAAGATCTACGACCTCCTGTCAGGAAAACTGAGCCTCGGACGCTCAAGGCACATCAGCAGAAAGGAAGTCATCAACCGGCTTCCCACCATCCGGAAGGAAGGACTGAAAGGAGGCATTGTTTATCACGATGGCCAGTTTGATGATGCCCGCCTCGCAGTAGACATCGCGCAAACTGCCGCTGAAAACGGCGCCGTACTGCTCAACTACTTCAAGGTAAATGGCTTACTTAAAAACAATGCAGGCAAAATAAGCGGCGTACGCGCACAGGACCTGGAAACTGCTGAAACGTTTACGCTGCAAGCCAGAACAGTGATCAATGCTACCGGCGTATTTGTAGATGAAGTACTGCAACTCGACAACCCGGCTGCACCAAATATGGTGAAACCCAGCCAGGGCGTACACCTGGTACTGGATCCTTCTTTCCTTAACAGCAAAAGCGCTATCATGATCCCCAAAACGGATGATGGCCGCGTATTATTTGCTGTGCCCTGGAATAATAAAGTGTTACTGGGCACCACCGATACACCGCTCGATGAACATAGCATGGAGCCCATCGCCCTGGAAGAAGAGATCAGCTTCATCTTAAATACCGCCGGTAAATATCTCGCCCGCCCGCCTGCACGCGAAGATGTACTCAGCGTATTTGCCGGCTTACGCCCGCTGGCAGCGCCACAGAAAGAAACAGGCAGCACAAAGGAAATTTCCCGCAGCCATAAAATACTGGTAGCACCATCAGGACTCATTACCATCACCGGGGGTAAATGGACCACCTTCCGCCGGATGGCAGAAGATACCGTGGACCAGGCCATTAAAACCGGCGGACTGGTACCGGTAGGTTGCAAAACAAAGTCGCTGCACATTCATGGCTATCAGCAACAACCTTCTGCAGCTGCACCGCTGGACATATACGGCAGTGATGCCGCCAGGATCCAGGCTTACATTTCCCTGAACCCGGACATGAAAGAACAACTGCATCCGCGCCTGCCATATCTCAAAGCGCAGGTGATCTGGGCAGTAAGAAATGAAATGGCTCAAACCGTAGAAGATGTATTGGCCCGGCGTTTACGCGCGCTCTTCCTGGATGCACAGGCCGCCATTGACCTGGCGCCCGCTGTAGCAGCTATCATGGCCGCTGAAATGAACAAAGACATAGCATGGCAACAAAAACAGGTAAAGGATTTTATACAGGTAGCACAACACTACCTCCTGAAAAACGGCACTGCTCATAAACAACTGAAGGTTACGGCATAGACTAAACGAAAACAAACATCCACGTAAAAATCCACGTAGAAAAGGAAAAACATGACCAAATACATTATGGCAATGGATCAGGGCACAACCAGCTCGCGGGCCATTATTTTCGACAAAGCAGGCGCAATTATTTCCACCGCGCAGAAAGAATTTACACAACTGTTTCCACAACCCGGATGGGTGGAGCATGATCCTGCTGAAATATGGAGCAGCCAGATCGGCGTAGCTACAGAGGCCATGGCAAAAGTAGGACTGGAAGGCGGCAACATTGCGGCCATCGGTATTACCAACCAGCGGGAAACAACCCTGGTATGGGATCGCGAAACTGGTAAGCCGGTGTATAACGCCATCGTTTGGCAGGACAGGCGCACGGCCGGTTTCTGCGATGAGCTGAAAGCTGCCGGTAAAGAAACCCTGGTACGTGAAAAAACAGGACTGGTGATAGATGCTTACTTCTCCGGAACAAAAATCAAATGGATCCTCGACAATGTACCCGGGGCACGGGAACGCGCCAACGAAGGCAAGCTGGCCTTTGGAACGGTAGACGCCTGGCTGATCTGGAACCTCACTCACGGCGCCGTACATGCAACCGATATCACTAATGCCTCCCGCACCATGCTGTTTAATATCCACACACAGGCATGGGATAACGAACTGCTGGCATTGCTCGATATACCTGCATCCATGTTGCCGGAAGTAAAGCAATCCAGTGAAGTATGCGGCGAAACAGCTCCCGGCATTTTTGCCGTGCAGATCCCGATTGCAGGTATCGCCGGTGATCAGCATGCAGCGCTGTTCGGGCAAATGTGCACCGCTCCCGGCATGGTAAAGAATACCTATGGCACCGGCTGTTTTATGCTTATGAATATTGGAGAAACACCGATCATCAGCAAAAATAATCTCCTCACTACGGTGGCATGGAAAGTGAACGGGCAGGTGCAATATGCGCTGGAAGGCAGCATCTTCATTGCAGGCGCTATTGTGCAGTGGCTCCGCGATGGGCTTGGTATCATCAGGGCCTCTTCCGAAGTGGAAGCGCTGGCCGCCAGTGTGGCGCAAAATGATGGCGTATACCTGGTACCTGCATTTGCAGGTCTTGGCGCCCCGCACTGGGACCAGCATGCACGCGGCACCCTGGTAGGGATGACACGCGGCACCAATGCGGCCCACATTGCACGTGCGGCGCTGGAGAGCATCGCTTACCAAACCATGGAAGTACTGAAAGCAATGGAAGCAGATGCCGGTATCAGTATTAAAGAACTGAGGGTAGATGGCGGAGCCACCGGCAACAACCTGCTGATGCAGTTCCAGGCGGATATCCTGCAAACAAAAGTAGTGCGTCCGGGCATTACAGAAACAACCGCTCTCGGCGCCGCTTATCTCGCCGGGCTGGCCACCGGTTACTGGCAGAACCTGGAAGAAATTGCCAGCCAGTGGAAGATGGAAAAATGTTTCTCTCCAAAACTGGAACAGGAACAACGGCAACAATGGATCAACGGATGGAACCGCGCAGTAAACGCTACAAAAGCATGGGCTCACCAATAAAATTATAAACGATGTATCCTTATTTAGCTGAATTAATTGGTACCGCCTTATTGCTCCTGCTGGGCAACGGCGTAGTAGCCAACGTAGTATTGCACCATACAAAAGGTAACAACAGCGGCTGGATCGTGATCACCACCGGTTGGGCCCTGGCCGTATTTGTAGGCGTAGTGTTTGCCGGTCCATACAGCGGCGCACATCTCAATCCTGCTGTTACTATTGCACTGGCCGCTGCCGGTAAGTTTAACTGGGCGGATGTGCCATTGTTCATTGCTATGCAGATGCTGGGCGCTATGCTTGGTACCACGCTGGTATGGCTCAATTACAAAGACCACCTGAATAATACGCCCGACGGTGGATTGCAGCGCGCCGTATTTTGCACGGAGCCGGCTATACGTAATACCTGGCGTAATTTCATTTGTGAAGCTACCGGTACCTTCGTATTGCTTTTCACCATCTTTTATTTTACCAACGCAGAATTAGGGCCGGAAAAAACACCGGTAGGACTGGGCTCTCTCGGCGCATTACCTGTTGCCTTACTGGTATGGTCTATCGGGTTGTCGCTGGGCGGCACTACCGGCTACGCCATTAACCCGGCAAGGGATCTGGGGCCGCGTATCATGTATGCGCTGCTGCCTATAAAAGGAAAAGGCCACAGCGATTGGAACTATTCGTGGGTCCCCGTTTTCGGACCACTCGCCGGCGCTGTGCTTGCCGCTTCATTATACCTGTTACTGAAGTAAATAACGCTCACCAATACACGCAATTAATAACACGTTAGAACCACCTGCAATGAAAAAAAAGCTCAATACCGGTTTGATTAGCTGTGCACTGGCAGTAGCAGCCATCTGCAGCTTCAATGCCTGCAAAACATCTAAAACCACAGCATCTGCTAAAAACGGTTATCCTTCATTTTACAAAGTAGGACACCGCGGCACCAGGGGGCTGATGCCGGAAAACACCATACCCGCCATGTACCGCGGACTGGAAGAAGGCGCCAACACCATCGAGTTTGATGTGCATATCACGAAAGACGGACAGGTAATGGTATACCATGATGCATCTTTTACGCCATCTTATACCACCACACCGGATGGAAAAGATATCCCGGCGGAGAAACGTAAGGACTATATTTTTTACCAGATGAATTATGCGGATATCCGGCCGTTTATTATCGGTGAAAAGCCATATCCGGCTTACCCGGAACAAAAACGTATGCGTTCCTATGCACCACTGCTGTCTGAAATGATAGACTCCGTGGAAGCCTATACGAAAGCGCATCATCTGCCGGCGCCGTATTACCTGCTGGAAATAAAATCTTCCGAAAAAACAGACGGTAAAGAACAACCCGCGCCGGAAGAATACATGGATAAACTGATGGCGGTAAAACAATTGCAGCTATTAGGAAAACGCCTGCTGGTGCAATCGTTCGATATGCGCCCTTTACAGGTACTGCACCGCCGCTACCCGGATATGGTACTTGGATTTCTGACAGATGATAAAAAGAACGGGTTCGATCAGCACATTGAACAACTCGGCTTTATACCATTTTTTTACAATCCTAACTATAAGCTGGTAACACCTGAACTGGTGAGCAAATGCCACGCTAAGCATATTCAGATTGTTCCATGGACAGTGGACGATGTTAATGAAATGAAGAAACTAAAAGGACTGGGCGTTGATGGTATTATTACCGACTACCCAAACAGGCTACGCGAAGCAGGGCTCTGACCATTTTTTTATCTACCAAAACACTAAAAAAAACACGCACTTATGAAATTGTTTTCACGACTCCGCCTGTTAAAACCGGCGACTTTCCTGTTGCTGTGTACCGGGATCATAGGCATTGGCAGCCTTTCCCTTCAGGCACAGGACATTCCCGTTACCGGTAAGGTAACCGCCGCTAACGGTACACCACTGATAGGGGTGAATGTACAGGTGGCAGGCACCAGCCGCGGCGCCGCCACTGATATAAACGGCGCCTTTAAACTCAATGCACCAAAAGATGCTACACTGAAATTCACCTTCATTGGTTACCTGCCAAAAGAAGTAAAGGTAAAATCTTCCAATGTACTGGTAGTGTTACAGGAAGATATCCAGAAACTGAATGATGTGGTAGTAGTGGGTTATGGTACGCAAAAGAAAGCCACGCTCACCGGCGCCATCACCACTGTAAATATGGTGGACAAGGAAGGCCAGCCGCTTACCAACGCGAGTAATGCCCTGCACGGTGTGCCCGGCGTATTCGCCAACCTGAGCAACAGCCAGCCGGGCGTGGATCGCAGCACCATCCGTATAAGGGGCCTGAATACCTTTGGCAGCACCGATCCCAGGGCCAATGAGCCGATGGTGTTGGTAGATGGTATTGAATATTCCATGGATGAACTCAATCCAAATGATATTGAAACCATTACTGTACTGAAAGACGCTGCGGCTGCTATTTATGGTTCCCGTGGTTCCAACGGCGTTATCCTTGTTACCACTAAAAAAGGAAGGGGTACTGCACGTGTGAACTACAGCTATTACTATGGCCAGCAGAAAGCCACTTACCTGCCAAATGTGATCAGCGATCCTATTGTTTACATGAGACTGAAAAATCAGGCGCTTACCAATGAAGGCAAAGCTATTGAGTATAAGGAAGCTGATATTGAGGAATATGAAAAAGGAATGGCAACAGATCCATTCACTTACCCGGCCAACAACTGGTATGATATTGCACTGAAAAACGGGGTGATTCAGAAACATGATCTGGCCATTTCCGGCAGTGGCGAAAAATATAACTACCGTTTATCACTCGGTTATCTCGACAGGGATGGTATCCTCTTTGGGCCTGGTAACCATGAAAAGAAATATTCTGTGGGACTGAATGCTTCCATGGATATATCCAAACGTTTGCGCGCCGGTATTACCATGGACGGATATTACAGAACTTACACTACGCCATTTTATACGGATACCTGGACCTACCTGGCCCGTACATTGCCAATCCTTACTGATACGCTGCCGGACGGCCGCTATGGTAACTCCTGGTTGAGAACCGCCGGCCGTAATAACTGGGAGAATCCCCGCATGCTGGCATACAACGGTTTGCAGACCAAGCAGATCCAACGCTTCCTGACCACCGTTTTTGCAGAATACAAACTGCCTTTCGATATCAACTATAACATCAAATTTGGTGTGGATAAATACGATGGTTTGCTGAGCGGCTTTACACCGCGTATGCAAACATTTAATCCGAAAAACGGCGACGCTATTAACTGGAACAGTCCTGCCACTGCACCAAGGTCGGCCAAAACGGATTATAACGATATGAACATCCATTTTTATAACACGCTCGACTGGAAGCATCAATTCAAAGAGAAACATAACCTCTCTGCCATGCTGGGCGCCAGTTACGATAACTTCGATTCAGATTCCTGGGCTGCCAGTATGTATGGCTACCTGGATGGACGACTGGATGCTTTAAGTGCCGGTACCACCTGGAATGCCACATCCGGAAATCTTACCCGCGATGTACTGGAATCCTATTTTGGTCGCGTTAACTACGATTACGATGGCAAATACCTGCTGGAGGCCACTTTCCGTTATGATGGATCCAGCCGCCTTGGCAGGCATAGCCGCTGGGCGTTTTTCCCTTCCGTATCTGCCGGCTGGCGCATTGATAAAGAAGACTTTTTCCATTCCAATTTCATAAACGTACTGAAACTGCGGGCTTCTGTAGGTAAACTGGGAAATCAGGCTATTGCACTGTACACCACAGATCCAACCGTGAACCTTGGTGAAGACTACAGTTTTGGCGGCGTATTAAATTCCGGTGCAGCCAAAACTGCCGATGCGGATTCCACGCTTAAATGGGAAATTACCACGGCATACAATGTTGGCGTTGATCTTAACTTCTGGAAAAACCGCATTGGTCTTACGGTAGATGCTTATAAAAAACGCACCGATGGTATCCTGCGTGAAGTGGGCATGCCTTCGCAGGTAGGAAACCTGGCTGGTGCAAAACAGAATGTGGGCGTGGTAGATAATACCGGTTTGGAAGTAACAGCCCAGTACCGCGATCATATCGGGGAAGTAGATTTGAATGTTTATGGAAGTGTTGCCTATAATAAAAATGAAGTAGTAGACCTGCACGGTGAAATTATTTATGGTACCGGTACCATCACACAGGCAGGAGCACCTATTGAATCATTTTACATATTACAGGCCGAAGGTATTTTCCAGAACCAGGCAGAAATAGATGCCAGCGCAAAACAATCGGCCAATACAAAACCAGGATACATCAAATTCAGGGATGTTAATAACGATGGTATTATTAATGGAGATGACCGCGTAATCGTAAACAGCTCTTCGTCCATACCAAAATATACTTATGGTTTCGGGTTTAATGTAGGTTATAAAGGAGTTACGCTCAGCGCTGCATTCCAGGGCATTGGCGGTGTAAAGGTATTACCTACCGCTAACCTGGCTTATCCGTTTAACAATGGCGCCAATGCTACCTGGGAGTGGACAAGAGATGCCTGGACGCCTGAAAAACCTGATGCACGCCTGCCTATCGTAACTACCAGCACCGGTAGTATTGATAATTTCCAGCGTTCTACTTTCTGGTTAAGGGACAATTCTTACCTGAGAATGAAGAATATTCAGCTGGGATATGCGCTGCCACAACAATGGTTGTCAAAAGCGAAGATCCAGAAGGTAAGTGTGTTTATCAACGCGGAAAACCTGCTTACATTCTCCCGTTATAAAGATTTCGACCCCGAATCTATGCTGGATCGGACATCGTTGTATACTTATCCCATGTTGAAAACCTTTAACGGTGGTATTAACGTTACCTTCTAAACATCCAAAATGAATAGTATGAAAAAGATATATCTCTTATTAACCTGTACAGGTCTCCTGGCTGCAGGTTGCAACAAAGACCTGCTGAACACCTCGCCGCACGACCGTTACCCGGAATCAACTTTCTGGGAAACGCCTGAAGCTGCCAACGCCGGCCTGGTAGGCTGCTACTCCGTATTGCGCAACCAGGGCATATTTGGTGGTAAAACATCCAACAATGCCACGGCCCTCTGGGAAGAAACTATTACTCCCAATGCTTATAACCAAACGGATGCCATGAGCTTTAACTCCATTGCCCGCGGCACACAAATGTCGAGCACCGGTGGCATCGTTACCAGTCGTTACGCTGATTGCTACAGCGGTATCGGGCGTTGTAATACTTTTCTGAAGAAGGTAGATGGAGTGACGGCACTTGATGAAGATACACGCAAGGAAATGAAAGGACAGGCTTATTTCCTGCGTGCACTTTATTATTTTATACTGGAGAATTACTATGGCGCGGTGCCGTTGATCCTTGACCCGCCTGATAGAAATGCCCAGGCCAAACTGCCACGTACACCACGTGCAGAAGTGGTGAATAGTGTGTTGAACGACCTGGATATGGCTGCTACGCTGTTGCCGGTGAAATTCACGGGAGCAGATCTGGGTCGTGCCACCAAAGGCGCCGCCATGGCGTTGAAAGCAAGGGTGCTGCTGTACGAGGCCAGCCCGCTGTTAAATACCTCCAACGATGTGGAAAAATGGAGGAAAGCTGCCATGGCAGCCAAAGAAGTGATGACGCTTGCAGGCGCCGGTTACGGACTTTTTGCGGATTACCGCGGATTGTTTTTACAGCCTAATGAAAATAACAAGGAAGTTATTTTTGATGTGCAGTATATCTTCCCGCAGCAGGGTAGTTCATTCGACCTGATCTGTACGCAATACAATACCAATGCGCCATTGCTGGATCTGGCCAAAACCTATTATATGAACAATGGTTTGCCGATCACCGATCCGGCTTCAGGGTATAAGGCCGACAGCCCGTACCTGCGCCGTGATCCCCGCTTATACGGCACCTTCACCTATCCCGGCGATATGTACCGCGGCGCCATTATCCCGGCTACCCGCTTTGCCATTACCGGTTATGGTATGAAGAAATATAGCCTTTACGACAGCATTGCACCGCCAAAGGATAAGTCGGACCTGAAAGACGGCCAGTCTGATATTAACTTTATTGTGCTGAGATATGCCGATATCCTCATGATGTATGCAGAGGCACAGAACGAAGTAAGCGGCCCGGATGCCACCATTTTTGCCGCACTCGACGCTATCCGCGACCGGGTGAAAATGCCGCATATTTCCAATACTTTATCCAAAGATGCGCTGCGTACAGAGATCCGTCATGAAAGAAGGGTGGAATTTGCCGGTGAAGGATTGTATTACAACGATATCCGCCGCTGGAAAACCGCTGAAACGGTAATGAATGCGCCTATCGAGAACTACGCCGGTAAAAAGATCGAAACCCGTACGTTCGATAAGCTGCGTGATTACTGGTGGCCTATCCCTGTGGGTGAAAAAGACCTGAACCCTAACCTGGAACAGAACCCGGGTTACTAATTGTCAGGTATAGTATGCAGCGATGTGGTTACGAAGTAACTGCATCGCTGCATTTTTATTTCAGGGAGTAATGGTGCATTAGTCGTAGATCGCCACGTCATCAATGGAGAAATCCTCATTCAGTTGTACCCTGATATCCGCACCAGGCAGGGCCGTTCCGGCCCTGAAATT
>NZ_DATMTE010000035.1:0-4616 GCF_035564935.1 Chitinophaga sp.
ACATCTTCTATGAACTCCATATCAACGGTAATGTTCCCCGGCAGATCCGGTCCTATCATAATCAACCGGTTGCCCCATTGCTCCTGTAACAAGCGGGCTTTGGTAGATAGTACAGTATGTATACCTCCCACTTTGTTACATACTTCCCAGCTCACTTCAAATATGTAATCCGGTTTCCAGCGTATATCGCCCATTGGTAATATTTTTTTTCTTTTCCGGAAAGATGTTTGCCCGCAGTGAAAAATCTGTAAGCACATTCATATAATTGATGAAGGCATCAAAGGGATTATCGTAAGGGCTTACGGAATTAGCGGTATCCTGGAGCCCCATGTAATAGAAATGATCGGCGCTTTGCAGGTACAGCCAATCCTGAATTAATTCTTCATCATCCGCGGCATGTACTCTACGCTCAAGTGCGTACAGTGTTTCAAAAGCATCCTGCTGCATATCATTGCTCAGCCAGGGATGCAGATCGCAGCCTTCCGGCTGTAACGCTGCCGTTTGCGGCCTTGTAATGGAAACTAAAGAGGGCAAGAGTTTTGCTACCTCTGTGGCGTGCAGGATCTGATTACTTTGGCGGAGTACTTCATCAGGCAAATTTTTAGCGAAAGCGGGTATTACATCTGCATGCCTGTGAGTTCTGCCAAATGCCTGGTAATCCATGAAGAGGTTGATCGTTTTGTTTTCCTGGGAATCGCTGCCATTGAGCGTTGCCATGAAACCCATGGTTGCAGCCATGTCGGCAACTTTTCTATTATAGATCTGCGCTGTATTATTGAACAGGTGTGGTTTTCTCCCAAATAAGCCAACTATTCTTTCCGTATGTTTTTTTACCTGGAAATTGAATTCCTCATTGCTTTTCAATACGGCAAGTGAATGGCTGTAAGTATCGGACATGAATTCCACGCATCCGGTATCCGCGAGCATACGGAAGCTTTCTACCAGTTCGGGCGTATACATTTCAAATTGGTCCAGCGCCGTACCTGAGATTGAAAATTTCACGCGTAACTGTCCGTTACCGGATTTTATCAGTTGCAGTAATGCCCTGTTTGCCGGTAAATAAGATTGTAATGATATCCGTTTCAGTATTTCACTGTTCAAAGTTTCATCGTAATACGGGATTTTACCTCCGATGTCCATAAAAGAAAACCTGTTTAGCCGGAAAGGTTGATGGACCTGGAAATGAATGCAGATCTTTTTCATAGATAGCTATAATTAATGATTAAATGTTAGTTGTTCATATACCATTTTAATACATGCTGCCTGTTTTTCCCAGTTTAGCGTGTTGAGTTCCCGGGCACTTTCCCGTTTTATCAGGCTGTTTATTCCCTTGTACCTGGCCAGGGCATATATGCAGTTCGCCAGATCGGAAGTATCGGGGCTATCTGTTTTCAATGCGTAGCGTAATACTTCCTGTACGCCCGACTGCCTGGAGATAACAACCGGGGTACCAGCTCTGATAGCTTCCAACGGGATAATACCAAAAGGTTCAGAAACGGAAGGCATTACAAACACATCACTGGAAGCCAAAAGTTTATCCAGTTCTGCTCCTTTGAGGAAGCCGGGAAAATGGAAGTAGCGTGAAATGCGTAGTTGGGCTGCATATGAGATCATCGCCTTCAGCATATCACCGCTTCCGGCCATAACAAAACGGAACGACTTATCTCTTTTTAATATTTTGGCTGCGGCCTCAACAAAGTATGCAGGGCCTTTCTGATAGGTTATCCTCCCGGCAAACGTGACAACTTTTTCTTTAAAGGCTCTGAAAGCCAGGCTTCTGGGCTTATGCGCAACAGGTAATACGGCGTTATGAATAGTCACAACTTTTTCGGGAGGAATGCCATAGCGGTCAATGATAACGCGCCTGGTGAGTTCGCTTACTGCAATTACCTTGTTTGCCTTCATCATTCCCAGTTTTTCCGTTTCATATACCTGCATATTGATATTGTTTCCGGAGCGGTCAAACTCGGTGGCGTGAACGTGTACAACTAATGGTTTTCCACTTACCTCACTAGCCATAATACCAGCGGGAAATGCAAGCCAGTCATGTACATGAATAACATCAAAATGGTGCCGGATAGCAATAGTGGCAGCCGTCTGGGCGTATTGCCATACCTCTTCCATCAGGTTTTTTCCATAACCTCCGGTAAATGAATATCTCATTACCGGGCTGTTGCCGGTTTGCCGGCTGGAAATAGTGTTTGTTTTGCTGACTTCAGTGGCGAATGCTTCAGGGCTGTGATAAGGGACTAGAGGGCTGTTTACTTCAAAATAGGAGAAGGTTTCGTGTAACTTTCCTGTTGTGGAAGCGCTTAACGGAATATCCACGTCGCTGGCGCCAATCACTTTGATTTCCCCCGCCTCTTCGTTTCCATGTTTTTTAGGGACCACAAACAGTACCTTCACGTTATTGGCCGTTAACCCGGTGGCAATGCCTAAGCACGCCGTACCCAATCCCCCGGAAATATGTGGTGGAAACTCCCAGCCGAACATTAACACTTGCATATGGTTATATTTATTATTTATAGTTATTCAACAGGTTTCTGAACCGTAAAAGTTCTGCTACACTCCAGGCCTGGGCAACGGCGCCGCCGGCTTTATGAGGAAAGTCGCCGTCAAATACTTCCGCCACGCTATAAAGGCAATCTTCTTTAAGTGCAGGTGCCAGGCCATCATATATTTCTTCCAGCAGCCTGAGTCCTTCATGTTTATATACCCTCAGGTATCCTTCTGCAAAATGCGCCAGCATCCATGGCCATACAGTACCCTGATGATAGGTCATATCACGGGCTGGCTGAGTACCGCAATAATGTGCGTGATAATCTGCATCGGAGGAGGATAAGGTCCGTAGTCCACGGGGAGTAAGCAGCTCCCCTCTTATTTTGTCCATTACCGCTTTTTGTTGTTCCCCTGTTAGCGGGGAAAAAGGAAGTGAAACAGCAAATAATTGATTAGGACGTACGGACCAATCCTTATATGAATCACTCACATGGTCTGCCAGGTATTTTCTTTCATCACTCCAGAAAGAATCGACAAACGAATTCCGGATCCTTTCTGGATAGGCCGCCCATTTTTTTACAAAGGTTTGGTCGCCAGCCTCAGTAGCTATCTGCAAACAGAAGCAAACGGCATTATACCAGAGCGCGTTTATTTCCACAGCTTTCCCGTAGCGTGGCGTTACGGGTTGATTGTCGACTATGGCATCCATCCAGGTAAGCGCGTATCCGGCTTCTCCGGCATATATTAATCCATCCTCTTCCATCCTGATGCCAAACAGGGTGCCTTGCCGGTAATATTCCATTATGGTAGCGAGTGCAGCTCCGTATATTTCCCATAGTTTTTCTCCCGTTATATAGTATTTTACATATTGCTGCATTGCCCAAATCAGCCATAGGGAGGCGTCAGCTGTATTATAGATGGCATTGCTGCCATAACCGGTATTGGGTATTATTCCTTGCTTCATATCCTTCAGCAAAGTATCCGCGATTTTTCTGAAATAATATACTTCCCCCGTTAACAGTGTTAATCCGGGAAGCGATATGCAGGTATCCCGTCCCCAGGATCCAAACCAGTAATAACCTGCTTTTATAATAGTTCGTTTGTCTTTTTCAATAATAAACCGGCGTGCGCTGCGCCTGAGATAGTCACAAATAGTTTCGGGTATATTCAGCTCCTTCAACAAGTGGGTGATCCGCAAGCGCGCCATTTTTATGTCGGTTGCTTTTACGCCAATGGCAAAAAGTACCGTTTGACCAGGTTCTATTTTCAATTCAAAATATCCGGGCGTGTACAGATCTTCCTGGTAATCATATCCTTTTTCTTGTTCTTCAGGATAAGAGAAATTATAATACCAATCAGCATCAGTAATAAAATTAGCCTGAGCTGAAGTTTGGAGGTAAAGAGGCGTATAACCGGGATATAATTGAACAGAAATACCGCCTGTTACAGGGACTACAGTACCATTAAGCTGGCTGTTCCGGTGGGTGAGGGTATGCATATTCCTGAATGCCAGTAAAGGCATGAGATGCAGGGTAACGGCAGCATCAGCTTCTTTCAACGTATATTTAATATACAAGGTATTATCCATTGCAAGAAAGAGCCATTCTTTAATCAGCAACATGTTGCCAAACCTGTAGGTCCATGTGGGATTATAATCATTATTGAAGGTACAGATATGGTGAAATCCTTCAGGGTAAAAAGTGTTATGATAACAATGTGCGCCCAGCAGCCAGGTTTGCCCATCACTCAGTACTGATTCATCCAGGGAAGACAACAGTACATGGTTATCATCATCCAGTTGTGGCTGGGGTGCTACAAACAATCCATGGTACTTCCTGCTGTTATACCCGGATAAAGTGGTTGCAGCATATGTACCGTTATTGCCGGATAGTATAACTTCCCGGCTGTCTGGCATATTTGAATGCTCCAACACCATATCGCCAAATAATGATTGTATTTTTTTCGTGAGCTGCATGAAAGAAATAGATTAGAATACATATCAAATGTATGAAGCCGGTAGTTCTTTAAGACTGACCATAATTAGCAGATTATATGATTGTCATCAATCCCGGTTCATTTGATCAACATCATCAGCAGGGATGACGAAGGTCATTAGA
>NZ_DATMTE010000036.1:0-1616 GCF_035564935.1 Chitinophaga sp.
CAGCCTGCATACCAGTAAGGCATTCTTTCCTTACACCAATATGCCAAAGGTGTACTGCTATGATGACCTGGGACTGGAACAGATACTGAACTATTGGGGAAATAGTTGCAACGTGATGGGTGAAATCCTGCTATCCCGGTATGACCTGATGATCTCCAATAAGATGATCACCCATGTAACCACGAATCTGAACACTGCAGAGTTGGAGCATAAATACGGGAACAGGCTGAGAAGCAGGATGAGAGCCATGTTTAACCTTCTTTCGTTTGATCCTGCCTCAAAGGATAAGAGAAAGTAATTTACGATCAATGCGGAACACACCGTGCCCCGGGGTTAAGTAAAGCAGGAGGCACCCGCAATAGCGGATGCCTCTCATCAAACAATCCGTGAGGTGTTACACCTTAACCCGGTTGTTGCTGCAATAACGGCTATTAGCCTTCTTTCAGGACTGTTGCCTGGCTTACACCACTCATCACGGTACCAGCTACCGCGAGGTACCCCGCTATTTTAATAACAATAGCCGGTATGGCGGGTACTCCCATTAATGCCCCGCTTATCGCAGTGAGAAGGAGGCCGATATTGCGTAGTTTGCTGAAAAACGGCGGTGTTGCTGCCGTGAGTCGTTCTGTAACTTTCATACACAATTTTTAAAGATGAATTAATACAACCATTAGAGGTCAATGGTGTCATTACGGCCCCGGTGGAGGAGGAACGGCCCCGGAAATACTCACCAGCGACAGGGCGTTCAACGCCCCGTTTTTAAGGCCATACTTCGTACCATTCACCTCCTGGTAAAACACGATGCCTGCCGCCAGGAACAGCGGTTGCGTACTATTGGCCGCCACATTGATGGCTAAGCTTAACACCTCCGTTGCTGTTTCGTTAATGGGCAGTGCTGTGCTGTCAGCCGTGCCATTCACGAATGTGCCAGCCTCAAAGTCAATCGCGGCACCGGCAGCAATGACCTTAAAGTGCGTAGCGCCACCGGGTATAGCAACCATGTTGATGGGGATGAAAGAGGGCAAATCCACTTTGAGTACACCCGTAGCCCTGTCAATAGATGGGGTAAAAGGCGCAAACAACGTGCTGCCGAGAGCGGCCTTGGCATTGAAGTTAAAACCGGTCAGCAGCTCGGCTTCGCCATCAATAACATTACGCTGGCCTCTTGGGTTGGTGGCATCTGCCCGGATTACTTTCATCATCTCGCGTACCATACGTGAAAACATATAGCTGTCGCTGACGTTTAAGAGCACCGACTGAAAGGCGGTACGCAGCAGTTTGGTGGCTTTCCCCGCCCTGCCAAATTCGGCGCCATTTTCACGCGTACGTTCAAACGCGGGATCGTTTTTAATGCGGTTTGCATCAATTCCTGATTTTTCCCGTGCTCTCGCCCCGGACTTTGATTTGAAAAAGGTAATGTTGCCAATCGTACCTTTTAAAGGAATAATACCGCTTTGTTCTGCCATTGGATATTAATTTTGAATAAGAAGAAAAGGGTTTCTCATAGCCAACCCTGTTAGGCTTTCACCTGCGCAGTGTGTAAATTGGTAGTTAACTATGTCAAACCTATGCTGCTATTTTTATCAAAAGAAATTTCCACATCAATTATATAAGAT
>NZ_DATMTE010000037.1:0-6576 GCF_035564935.1 Chitinophaga sp.
CCGATAAAATTTTCTATAAAAAAGTTGTAAAAAATTTGGTAATCTGATAAAACGCGCTATATTTGCTCACATCAAACATTTTTTCACTAGTTAAATCTTACTAACTATGAACAAAGCCGAATTAATCGACAAGCTTGCTAAAGATGCAGCTATTACCAAAACCCAGGCTAACGAAGCGCTGGACTCTTTCACCAAAGCTGTTGCTGATACCCTGAAAAAAGGTGGTAAGGTAACTTTGGTTGGTTTCGGTACTTTCTCCGTTTCTAAACGTGCTGCACGTAACGGTAGAAACCCACAGACCGGTCAGATCATCAAGATCAAGGCTAAGAAAGTTGCTAAGTTCAAAGCTGGTAAAGCTTTATCCGACAAGCTCTAATCAGTTAACACAACTTATTCAAGCAAGGAACAGTTCATGTTTCTTGCTTTTTTTTTATATCAAACCGCCAGTACTACGCTATTTCATCGAATTGCAGTATTTTGCAGCCTGATAACATCATATTTTAACAACATCAAACTTCAAATTATTCGTTATGGGTAGAGGAGATATTAAAACCAAAAAAGGTAAGATCTTCAGTAAGTCTTTCGGTAAAGTTAGATCTGCAAAGACCAGAAAAAATACTGCCGCTAAAGCTGCTGCACCAAAAGCTTAATTTTACGCTTTTAATAAAATGCCGCTAAGATTATTTACATAATCTTAGCGGCATTTTTATTTGATACATTTTAAAGGCATCACGGCGCCAGGCGCTCTATTTTCCAGCTGCCTTCCGGCAGCAATGTATACAGGATCCTGTCGTGCAACCGGCTGCTTCGCCCCTGCCAAAATTCTATCGCCTGTGGTTTTACCACATAACCTCCCCAATAATCAGGTCTTTGAGGAGCCTCCTGCTGATATTTTGCCGCTACCTGGTCTACCTGTTCCTCCAGGAAAGATCTACCCGGAATGACCTTGCTTTGCGGCGAAGCAATAGCGCCGATGCGGCTTCCCACCGGGCGGCTGTTATAATATTCGTTACTCACAGATGCAGGCGCCTTGCTAACAGTACCCTCTATACGAACCTGGCGTTGCAGCTCCCGCCAGAAAAACAACAGGGTAACATGTGGGTTCTGCGCTAATTCCTGCCCCTTCCGGCTTTCATAATTGGTAAAAAATAAAAAGCCATCATCATCAAAACTCTTCAGTAATACAATCCTTGCAGAAGGCCGGCCATCCGGTGTACTGGTAGCCAGTGTCATGGCATTGGCTTCATCAATTTCGCTATTCATCGCCTCGTCCCACCATTTCCCGAACTGGGATAGCGGATACGGCGCCACTTCACTTTCATTCAGGGAAGCCAGTTGATAATCTTTTCGTAAATCTGCTATTTTCTGGTTCAACATGGTCTGTTATTTTTATGATTCAAACGGGTCCTCAAAGGTATGGAAGGATAATAGTAATTTTGAGGTACCTGATATAAATCATACTATGAAAAGAGCTTCATCACTGGTACTGTTGATGACTGTTGCATTACTCTCCTGTCATACACGTAACAACAGCAACGTACCGGCCAACACCGCCGGCATTATTATACCACTGGCTTCCACTCCCCTGTTTTATACCCAGCTTAAAGGGAAACTGGGCAATAAAGATATTACCATGCAATTGCTGAAAACCGCCCCCCACCTGTTCCGCGGGTACTATTGCGATGATAGCACCGGGCAGCCCATTCCTTTATGGGGTACCCTGGATTCTACCCTGGCGAATATTTATGAAGAAACCAATAACAGTTCGGAAGACCGCCTGTTCAGCGGCTATCTTTCGGACGACGGAAAGTTTAATGGCGTGTGGCATGGTGATGGTACCTCCTATCATTTTGAACTGCATACGGATCTTAAAAATGCCATACCGCTGAAAGTATTCTACCAGATCGATTCAGCAAAGCTGATCCCTTCCATGTTAAAATCACCGGTAGGAACTGTAACCAACAGCATCATCTGGCCCGACTCGCTGGTTGACAGCACCACCGCCCGTTTCATTATCAGCCAGGTAACCGGCAGCAGTCGCACCGCAGATCCCCAGAAAATCCTGAGAAAAGGAATCGATTCTTTTGTCATGAGTTATCGCTATTCAGCCAAAGACGCCGACAGCAGTGAGTTCAGCGATAACACCACTGCTTTGTCGTGGAACTGGACTACAGACAATGATATGAAAGTAGTGTATAACACCTGGCCTTTACTGGTTATAGAGAAGTATGCTTACGATTTTACCGGCGGTGCACATGGCAACTGGGGCGCCACTTATTATACACTGGATCTGTCTAAACACAAAGTGCTCACCCCGGATGATATTTTTAAACCGGGCTATAAAGAAACGGTGAGCGGGCTGCTTGATAAAGCTTTTAAGAAACGGTTCAATATGAGTGAAGAAGATGCACTTGACCAGAACCTGCTGGTGAAGAACATCCCGCCTAATAATAATATGATTGTCACCGGCAAAGGAGTTGCTTTCAGCTATGTGCCTTACGAAATTGGCCCTTATGCACTGGGCCAGGTAACATTATATATTCCGTTTACGGAGATGAAAGGAATATTAAAATAAGCTGCGCCGGTAGCCGGCATAAAAAAGCAGCGAAGAGCGGATGTTCTTCGCTGCTTTTTTTATGTCTTCAATTATCCTTTTACTAAAGTGCCTACATTTTTACCCATGATCACATTCAGGAGGTTACCCTGGCGGTTCATATCAAACACGATAATAGGCAGCTTATTTTCCTGGCAAAGGGTAAATGCTGTCATATCCATCACGTTGAGGGATTTCTGGTATACTTCTGAGAAGGTAATAGTTTCGAAACGGGTAGCTGTTTTATCCTTTTCAGGATCAGCAGTATAGATTCCATCCACACGGGTTCCTTTGAGGATTACATCGGCCTGGATTTCAATAGCGCGTAAAGAGGCGGCAGTATCAGTAGTAAAATATGGGTTACCGGTACCTCCTCCGAATATTACCACACGACCTTTTTCCACGTGGCGGATGGCGCGGCGACGGATATAAGGCTCTGCGATCTGTTCCATTTTAATGGCAGACTGGAGGCGGGTATACAAACCAACCTTTTCCAGGCCGCTTTGAAGGGCCATACCATTGATCACTGTGGCGAGCATACCCATATAATCGCCCTGGGCTCTTTCTATACCGGTATCGGCTTCATTCATTCCGCGGTAGATGTTACCACCCCCTATAACGATGGCGACCTGAACTCCCAGATCGGTAACTGCCTTAATATCGTAGGCATACTGGGATATCACCTTCGGATCAATACCATAATTTGCATCCCCCATGAGGGCTTCACCGCTCAATTTGAGCAAAATACGCTTATACTTTGGCAACATGACGCTATAAAATATTGTGAGATTGTGATTTTCCTAATATCGATTACGGTATTCTAATATACAACTTAAATGCAGAAAGGAGGAAAGAAGAAAAAAATGCCTTTTCTGATACCTGTTTACTGTCCTTTTATGTGTATGATTAGTTATGCGCAAAAAAAAGGAGAGAAACAAATTCTCTCCTTTTTTTTGATATGTTTTTATTAACCTAAAGCAATTCGCTTAAAGCCATTTACTTTCAGATCAGCATCTACAGATTTCAGGTAATCCGCTACAGACTTGTTATTGTCTTTAACGAAAGCCTGTTGGAGCAGGGTGCTTTCTTTGAAGAATTTATTTACTTTACCGGCAGCGATCTTTTCAGCCATTTCAGCAGGTTTGCCTTCAGCTTTCACCTGTTCAACAGCAATTTCTTTTTCGCGGGCGATCAGTTCAGCCGGAACGCTGTCTGCATCTACTGCGATAGGGTTCATAGCTGCGATCTGCATAGCGATATCTTTACCTACTTCTTCAGAAACAGGCTTAGAGAAAGCAACCAGTACACCCATGCGGTAGTTACCGTGAATGTAAGAGGTTACGCCACCAGCTTCAACAAATTCAAATTTATTGAGGGTGATCTTTTCACCGATTTTTGCTACCTGGTCGTTTACTTTATCAGCAACGCTGGCGCCATCCAGTTGAGCGGCATTCAGGTCATCTACAGTTTTAATACCGTTAGTGAGTGCCAGGTCTACGATAGACTGTGCAAATTTTACAAAGTCTTCGTTCTTAGCTACGAAGTCGGTTTCACAACCCAGTCCTACAATAACGCCGGATTTACCATCCGCTGAAGTTTTAGCGATGATAACGCCTTCTTTGGTTTCACGATCGGAACGTAAAGCGGCCACTTTCTGACCTTTCTTACGCAGGTAGTCTACTGCTTTTTCAAAATCGCCATCGCTTTCTACCAGTGCCTTTCTGCAATCCATCATACCAGCACCAGTTTGCTGACGCAGTTTATTTACATCAGCTGCTGTAATTGTTGCCATGAGCTATAATTAGTTTATTTGTTGTAAAAATTATTGCAAGTACTTCATCTGGCTTTCAGCTATTAGCCTTTAGCTGTTAGGACCCTATGGTTGAACTAACAGCTAAAGGCTAATAGCTAAAAGCTTAAAATATTATCTTCCGCCGCCTGGTTTTCTTGGACCCTGGCTGCCGGCACCAGATGGACGACGTTGTCCGCCTGCTGCTCCACCGCCACGGTTAGCGCCGCCACCACGGTTAGCACCGCCCTGGCCACCAGGACCACGACCGCCACCGCCACGGTTAGCACCACCAGGACCGCCCGGACCACGACCACCCTGTGCACCTGGTTTACGACCTCTTTCACGGTCTTCACCACCTTCCACTTCAAATTTGCGGGCCTTATCATCTGCTTCTTCTTCCTCTTCTACTTCTTCAGATTTCTCTGTAGCTCTTTCAGAAAGACCTTCAGCGATCGCTGCACAGATGTAGCTGGTGATGATAGCAATAGATTTAGTAGCATCGTCATTCGCAGGGATAGCGAAATCTACTTTGGTAGGATCGGAGTTGGTATCTACCATACCGAAAGTAGAAACACCCAAACGCTTAGCTTCTGCCAGTGCAATGTGTTCGTGGCTGATATCAACCATAAACAGCGCTGCCGGTACACGTGCCAGTTGGGCGATACCACCCAGCACTTTCTCCATTTTCTCTTTATCGCGGCTTAAAGTAAGACGTTCTTTCTTGGTGATGTTATCGAATGTACCGTCCTGCAGCATTTTTTCAATGCTCTGCATTTTCTTTACACTCTTACGGATCGTAGAGAAGTTAGTGAGCATACCACCTAACCATCTTTCAGTTACGAAAGGCATGTTGATGTTACGCGCAGCATCTGCCACGATTTCTTTCGCCTGCTTCTTAGTAGCAACGAACATGATCTTTTTACCGCTTTTAGCGATGGATTTCAGGGCAGCTGCTGCTTCCTGCAAACCTTCTACGGTTTTGTTCAGATCAATGATATGAATACCTTTCTTTTCTGCGAAAATATAAGGCAGCATCTTGGGATTCCACTTTTTCTTCAGGTGACCGAAGTGAACACCTGCCTCCAGTAACTGCTGCTGCAATGAGGTATTATTTTCCATGTTTATATTACTCAATTAAAAGGATCAAATAATGTTTAGCTTTTAGCATCCGGCGAATTAGCCCGGAGCTAACGGCCAATAGCTCAAAAATATTAGCGTTTAGAGAACTGGAAGCTTCTTCTTGCTTTTGCTTTACCTGGTTTCTTACGTTCAACTCCACGTGGATCACGTTTCAGCAAACCTGCAGCTTTCAATGCAGGACGGAACTCAATGTTCACTTCGCATAAAGCACGGGCAATACCCAGCTTAATAGCTTCAGCCTGACCTTTGATACCACCACCCTGTGCATTTATTTTCACATCAAATTTATCGAGCGCATCGATAGTTTTGAAAGGCAGTTCCACCTGGTTCTGCAGGTAGATCAAAGAAAAGTAGTTTTTATAATCTTTGTCGTTTACAGTAATGTTACCGGTACCCTTGTTAATATACACACGGGCAACAGCTTCCTTACGACGACCTATTGTATTTTTTTGCTTTTCCATGTATCAGAGAAAAATTAGAAAGTTAAAGG
Source organism: Chitinophaga sp. (assembly GCF_035564935.1). Classification (GTDB taxonomy): domain Bacteria; phylum Bacteroidota; class Bacteroidia; order Chitinophagales; family Chitinophagaceae; genus Chitinophaga. The sequence continues at coordinate 6,016 of NZ_DATMTE010000037.1, forward strand.
TTGTGGTTTCTGCGCAGCATGAGGATGTTCAGCACCAGCATATACAAATAATTTTTTGTACATAGCACGGCCCAGACGGTTTTTAGGCAACATACCTTTAACAGCCTTTTCGATCAACACTTCAGGACGGCGACGAACCAGGTCCTTTGCTAATTCGATTCTCTGACCACCTGGGAAACCAGTGTAGTGCATATATTCTTTTTCCTGCATTTTATTGCCGGTCAGGGCAATCTTCTCTGCATTGATTACGATGATATAATCACCACAATCAGTATGAGGCGTATAGTAAGGCTTGTTTTTACCTCTTAAGATAGCAGCCATCTTAGCAGCAACCCTTCCGAGTGTCAGGTTAGTAGCATCTACTATATGCCAGTCACGCTTTACGTAAGCGTCGTTAGCCGATTTAGTTCTGAAACTTAATGTATTCATTGTTGTATACGATAAAAATTACGTCTTGTAAACAATTCCCCGATTATGGGGAGTGCAAAGGTAGGCTACACATTCTTAATAACCATACATTTTGGGCACTTTTTTACAAGGCACCTTTGTAATTAGTTGATT
>NZ_DATMTE010000038.1:0-2686 GCF_035564935.1 Chitinophaga sp.
CTTTTACCAGTGTAGCCACCTGGTCCACCTCATCTACAAGCGGTACGACAGGAACACCTAATTCGGTTTCCTTATCGGGAATCAGCGCTTTGCAAAATATTGCCGCAGGAGTTGTCGTTAAATTCCGGATAATCCCTCAAGGCTCAACAGGAAACTATTACCTGACAGGCGGAACCAACTCTTTAAAAATAGACGGCAGTGTTACAGCCGCTGTCAATCCTTTAATTACTCCTTCTACTGCTTCACTGGCTTCTTTTGGCGATGTTATGGTAGGAAACAGCTCATCTGCAACCAGCTTTACATTTAACGGTGCCGGACTTACGGAAGATGTAAGTATTCTGGCTCCGGCAGGATTTGAAATCAGCACAGATGGCATTAACTGGTATCCCGGTACAGACATCAGTCCGGTTGGCGGCTCATTAAATAATGTACAAATCTGGGTTCGCTTTAGTCCCGCAGTGGTAGGAACAGCTTCCGGAAATATCGTACTGTCTTCACCGGGTGCTACCGATAAATTGGTTACTGTTACCGGAACAGGTATTCCTGCCGTAAGTTCTATTGTTGTTGATGATGAGCCTTACGGTCCTTACTGTAACGGAATCAGCAATACTTTTTATTTGGATTTTACGCCAGCCGGAAGTTTCAACAGTGCTAATTTTTATGCGCAGCTCTCTAATACTGACGGTACCTTTCCAACAACACCAACCAATATTGTTGGAGTATCTGCCACCAGTCCAATCACTGTGACAATTCCTGCCGATACGCCTCCAGGCTCAAATTATAGAGTAAGAGTTTATAATGACGACCCGCTGACTTTCAGCAATAATGATAACGGACATAATATTACAATTACAGGAGCAGCAACGCTTTCTGCAGTTACACAAACCAACATCATGTGTGACGGAGGTGCGACTACCATAAATTTGGCTGGCCTGATTCCTGAATCAACCTCTTCTATCAGCTACACCATTAATAATGGCAATGCACAAAACGTTGCAGGTATTATTGCAGACATTAGCGGTAATGCCAGTTTCACCATAAGCCTTCCTTACAGCAATAACGGACATTCTCTAGTTATAGGAACTATCGAAAGAAGTGATATTTCGTCCTGTCCGAATGCGCTTACTGCAAACAATTCTGTTGTATTGGCTGTAAATCCTTCCCCAACAGTAACTGCTGTAAGCACTACTCCCTTATGTGCAACCAATGGCAATGCTGTTATCAGCCTGACAGGATTGATTGCCAACAGTACTTCAGAGATTACTTATACAATTGCGGGAGGTACTGCCGTAACAGTTTCAGGAATTACTGCTAATGCTTCCGGAGAAGCCAGTTTTGAAGTAGCTGTTTCGTCTGCAGAAAATGGCCGGACATTAGAAATAACTTCGATTAAACGAACAGATGTAACTCCAGATTGCGAAAGTGTGATTAGCGGCATAAGCACCATTTTGGTTATCAACTCCAGACCAACAGCAGTAATAAGTGGTAATCAGTCCGTTTGCCAGGGTTCCGCTTCGTCTGAACTTAGCATCGCTTTGACGGGAACAGCCCCTTGGAATCTAACCTATACCGATGGAACTTCAACTTTTCCAATTACCAATATCCAAACATCGCCTTATACTTTTACGGTTACTGCTAATGAGACAAAAACGTATACGGTAACTGTCGTAGAAGACGCCAATTGTATTGCACAATCTGCTGACATAAGCGGAAGCGCCACCGTTACTGCTGTAGAAGCAGGCAATGGAGGAACTATAACCGGAAATTCAACCGTATGCTTCGGAACCAACAACGGAACACTTACTCTGGAAAATCATGTAGGAACTATTATAAAATGGCAATCTTCTACTACTGCAGACTTTAACGGTACTGTTATTGATATTGAAAATACGGCCGCAACTCTTAACTATACAAATCTTTCAGAAACTACATACTACCGCGCAGTTGTGCAAAACGCTCCGTGTATGGAAATTTATTCCACTATTGCAACAATTACGGTTAACCAATCCGAAGCTCCAATTACCGCTTCACAAACTTTCTGTAATGCCGCAACTGTTGCCGACTTACAGCCAAACACTACCGGAATCCAATGGTATGACACTCCAAACGGAGGAACTGCTCTTTCGTTGACACAGCCACTGACCAATGCCGATTATTACGCTACCATGACAGTTGAAGGATGCGAAAGTGCCCGTACGCTAACATCTGTTACAATAAATACGGTTACGCCACCAACCACAACAGCACAGACTTTCTGTAATACCGCAACTGTTGCCGACTTACAACCAAACACTCCCGGAATCCAATGGTATGATGCTCCAAACGGAGGAGTTGCTCTTTCGTTGACACAGCCACTGACCAATGGTGATTACTACGCTACCATGACAGTTGACGGATGCGAAAGTGCCCGTACGCTAACATCTGTTACAATAAATACGGTTACTCCACCAAACGGTTCTGAAAACCAGAATTTCACAGAAGGTGAAACATTGGCGGACCTTGAAGTTACCGGAACAAATCTGGAATGGTATGCTACAGAAACGGCAGCCGAAGCCGGAACACCTGTACTGGATTCCAATGAACCTCTTGTTGACGGAGCGACTTATTATGCCGTACAAACAGTTGGCGAATGTAGCAGCAGTCCTTTGGCAGTAACCGTTTCAATAGTATTGGGCAATCCTGAATT
>NZ_DATMTE010000039.1:0-1590 GCF_035564935.1 Chitinophaga sp.
GAGGGGCGGCTATCTGTTATTATTGTTGCGCCAGGATTTTCAGTGCTTCCGTGTCTTTGTATTGTACCATTAGATGTTTCAGGTGCGTTTTTAAGGTGGCGGTGAGCTTTTCATAGCCCTTCCGGCCATAGAGATTACTGACCTCATGCGGATCCTGTTTCAGATCGTACAATTCCCAGCTGTTGGACTCACCGTAAAAGCGGACCAGGGTATATTGTTCCGTACGGATACCGAAGTGAGGATATACATGATGGGGCTGGGGAAATTCGTAATAATGATAATACGCTTCTTTTCTCCAGGAAACATTTTTGCCATCCGCTTTCAGCAGGGGTAAAAAGGAAGTGCCTTGCATATCGGCTGGCACTTTTACACCGGCGATATTAAGGAAAGTGGGCGCCCAGTCGATATTCAGCATCAGCTGATCGATGGAGGTGCCGGGCTTCGTTACACCGGGGTATTTGATCATAAAAGGCGTACGCAGCGATTCTTCATAAATAAACCGTTTATCGAACCAGCCATGTTCGCCCATGTAAAAGCCCTGGTCGGAAGCATACACCACTACTGTATTTTTTGAAAGCCCTGTTTTATCCAGGTAATCCAGCAGTTGGCCGATGTTCCTGTCCAGCGATTTTGCGGTGGCCAGGTAATCTTTCAGGTAGCGCTGGTATTTCCATTCCACCAGGGCATCGCCTGAGAGTTTTTGTTCATCAAATTCTTTGCTGATCTTATTTTCATAATAATCGATATAAGCCTTTTTCTGTTCCGGTGTAAAGCGGCCATAGATCCCTTTTTCATAATTGGCATGTACCTTCAGGTCTTCTTTCAGACGCATGGTTTTATCGATGGTCATATCCTGGTTTTGTGCGGCCAGGCGATTTTTGTAATCGTCTTTGAATGTTGCCGGAAGAGGGAAGGTTTTGCCATCGTAGGCGCCGAGGTCCCGGATATCCGGCTGCCATTCGCGGTGGGTGGCTTTTTCGCCTACTACCAGGAAAAAAGGTTTGGAGGTATCCCGTTTTTCTATCCAGTTAACAGAGAGATCGGTAATGATATTGGTAACGTATCCTTCAATGCGGCTGGTATCGCCAGGCCCTATGATATCCGGATTGTAATACTGGCCCTGGCTGTTGAGGATACGCCAGTAGTCGAACCCTTTTGGCAGGTTGCCTAAATGCCACTTGCCGATCCAGGCTGTCTGGTAGCCATTTTGCTGCAGCAGGGCAGGAAACAGTTGTTGCCCCACATCAAACTTCTTCTCGTTCAGCGTATAGCCGTTAATGTGACTATATTTCCCCGTAAGCAGGGTAGCCCTGCTGGGGCCGCAAATGGAGTTGGTGACCAGCGCATTTTTGAAAATAGCGCCCTGGCGCGCGATACGGTCAATGTTAGGCGTTTGCACCAGTTTGCTGCCATAGGCGCTGATAGCCTGGTAGGCGTGGTCGTCGGAGAAGATGAAGATGATATTGGGCCGCTGCGTTTGTGCGTAACTGTTAGCAGTGACGAAGAGGAGTAGCACTCCCCAGATTTTTCTAAGATAGTTTGCGGAAAAGCATTTCATGTTCAATGTTTTTGTCCTGCAGGGCTGTTTAC
>NZ_DATMTE010000040.1:0-3804 GCF_035564935.1 Chitinophaga sp.
AATATTGCTGCCTGTAGCGCCGCTGTGGCTCACATTCAGCTCTCCCAGCATTTCGCTCACCATTTCCGCCAGCTCAAAATTATTGGCAATATGTGGCAGGAACTGCTCATAATTCCGGCCATATGCTTCCCAGTCGGCCCCATGATAACCGGCGGTATAAAATGCTTCTTTTGTTCTTCTCCATATATGTGAAAACATTGCCTGCCGTTCCGCCGCAAGGTCTACTTTCATAGTGCCGTTTATGGTGATGCTATGCTGCGTTTGCCCGGTGGTATCCAGTTGGAGGAGACGCGCATCTGCCAGCAGGAAGAGCTGTTGCTGTGCGGCATCCCATTGCAGGGAAGCATCTTCTGCTTTTACAGACAAAGGCATGGTGGATGTTTTAGCAGGTATATCTGTTATCCACAACTGGTAAGCTGCGCCGGCTTTTACGAGATAATATAATTTGTTACCGTTTTTACTGAGCAATACCTCTTCGAGCATAGCGGAGGAAGGCGTGAGTTTTGTGATCTTTTCCGCTTCTTTAAAACCGGCGCCGGTAAACGGTAACGCATATACGTCCTGCTGCCGGCTGCTGCTGTTGGAAAAACCTCTTAGCCCGTTCCGGTCGCTTTTCCAGATCATCATTTTTCCGTTCATTGCCCACTGCGCGCCTTCATCGTTAAAACCGCTTTGTGTAATATTTTGCAGGCTGCCCAAGCCATCGGCAGGCACCATGCCTATTTCCTGGTTGCCCGCGCCGGGCTGATTATACTGTACCAGCAGGTATTTGCTATCAGGACTCCAGCGGAAATACTGGTCGTGGTCTTTACGGCTGAATAACGATGCTATGCGGCGGCTTTTCCCGGAAGCGATGTTATATATTTTCAGCGTTACCCTGTTTTCTATATAAGCCACTTCTTTTCCATCAGGAGCATACAAAGGCTGGTAATTTTCCTGGTCGTTAGCCAGCAATACAGTTTCTTTTTCATGCAGCAGATCCATTGCGCGAAGTTGCCATCCATGGCTGGTTTCACTGGCGTACAACAATTGCGTGCCATCCGGTGAAAAGCTCAGATCCGCTTCTTCTCCCGGTGTATGCGTCAGCTGCCTGACAGCGCCATGCGCCACATCAGTGGCAAATACATCTCCCCGGAAAATAAAAGCAAGCTCCTTACCCGAAGGCGATACCATGCCGTATTTAATATGATCCGCTACCGGCACCTCCTTTATATTTTCCGTTGCCTCCCTGTTAATTTTAATATATACTTTTTTAGGTGCAGTACCCGGCGTTTGTAAATAAATATCCCCGTTGAAACCGAAGCACAGCAAGCCATTGCCGGCTGCGCTCAGGAACCTGACCGGGTAATCCTTAAATATGGTCAGTTGTTCCGGCTTCCCGGCACGATCCAGCCATAAACGGTATACATTAAAGCTGCCGCTTTCTTCACTCAGATAACAGATGGCCTTCCCATTATTGGTAAACACCGGGGATCTGTCTTCCCCGGGGAAATCCGTTAGCTGCTTATATGTGCCGCTTTGCCGGTTGTACAACCATATATCCCTTGCGGCAGCAGATACCTGGTGCTTACGCCACTGGTTCTCCCGGTTTTTCTTATCATGATAAACAATATATTGCGGGCTGATCTTTGCGTCTTCTGCGGGAACAGGCAGCAGCTGCGTAACCCGGGTACCGTTCACGGGCACACGATACAGTTCAGGCTGTGCATCGGAGGGGAACTGTCGGTTATCAGTTGCGTCCATTCTTACGCTGCCGAAAATAACCTGCTGATCATCTTCACTAAAATCATACGGATATTCATCAGCAGCATGAAAAGTGAGTTGCTTTTCATTACCGCCGTTGGCATCTGCGAGGAAAATATCTGCATTACCATACCGGTCAGATGCAAAAGCAATGCTGCGGCCATTGTGGCTCCATACAGGCATCCACTCTTCTCCATTGCTGCTGGTTAACCGTATAGCGGTACCGCCAGTAGCAGCTACCTTGTACAGATCGCCTTTATAAGTAAATGCAATTGTTTTTCCATCAGGAGAAAGAGAAGGATAACGCAGCCAGCGGGGAGCATCCTGGGCAAATAAATATTTCCCAAAACACAAGATAAGCAAAGAAATTATCAGTCTTTTCATTCGCAGTGCATGAACGCAGTTTGTAACAGCCCGGTTAAAGATACAAATATATAATTCATATTTCCGGCTGAAACAGGCCTGCTATATGCCCAGCATCAGGGGTTCTTCCTCTGCTTCCATTTCTTCGCGGGATGTTAACGGCGCATCTGTTATTTCTGTCAACAACAAGGTATAACCAAGCAACAATACAATCAGCAGCACCTGGTACCTTAACACAATAGGTGCAGCAAAAACGCTGAATGCAAAATTCAACACAATGAAAACCCAGCATAACAACAGCGCTATATTAAACCTGCGACTGGTTTTCCGGGTCCCTTTTTTAATAAGGTAACGGATGGTTTCTTCCAGGAACAACAAATGACAAATAACGATCAATGAAGGGAACAGCGACATAAGCGTACTTTGCAGATCGTTGTATTTACCTTCCGGCTTAGGCTTATCGCCATCTTTGAAAAAAGTAGCCACATCTTTATTCACCAGGTTAATCACCGGCCGGTTATAGCCGCCCAACACCTCCAGCTCCGGCAATAAATAAAGTTTAGCATTGCCAAGCAGGTAATAACGGATAAAATTCCTGGGATATTTCCGGATCATATAGTTGCCATATTCGCTGCATAAAGGCGCTACTGCGCTCCAGCCGGCGTATATATCTTTATCTTTATGCGCCTGTACATATTCCCTCAGCATCCCCTTCTGCGGCCCGTTCATATCCCACATAAAATATGATCCGTCTGATACCGCAATTCTTCGCGGCAACTTCTTCATTGCCGTTATATAATGATACACGGCTTTATGCATTGTTGCCAGTTGCGCCGGTACACCTCCCGAATCCAGCGGCATATACTGCATCATATACATCGCATTGTTCATGATTTGCCAGCCGCTGAAAGCAGAGAATATTTTCACACCGGAATGCTCCTCCGTTTTCTGACGGGTAAATATCACAAACGATACAATCAGCAGCACCGGCAGTAAAATAGCAGCTAGTTTCTGCCAGGGCCTGTAAGCCGACAATAAAATCGGTATCAGCGCTACCAGCGGGTAAAACATGGCATTATACCGCACTGTAAATGCATAACCCAACAGTATCCCATGAAGTACCAGCAGCCATGTGGCAGGCGTATGCAACATCCATAGCAGCAGGGTAATCCACGTAAGTCCTAACGAAAGGAACAATGCATCAGAAATAAAATAATTGCCCAGGAAAGGGAACAAGGGGTTAATGAGCAGGAACACATAAAACCCATACCTGAAATAACTCTGCGGTTTAAAAATATAGCATACACTGAAATAAAAGAAAAAGGCGCTTACTTCCAGCAGTGCAAACTGCACCACTACCAACATGGTTTCTGAACGGGAAAACTGGTGAAACAACCACAGGAATTTGGAATAGCCCACCGGCCAGAGGTTATAGTTCCTGTTCTGCAAAGCCGTTTCCATATAGGAGCCGGTATCGGAAGTAAAATCCATATAAGGGAAGAAATGCTTAAATATCACCATCTTCATAACCGCTACTACAATTGCCCCCGCCAGGAGCAGGGCATTACGCCGGTTGCTGCATATAAACGCGCCGAAACCAGGGGATGGGGGGGATAGTAATAACATAGCCAGTTTTGAGAATTACAAGTATAAAAGAGATTACTGAATTGGGGTATCAGTATATGATTTCCAGCGTTT
>NZ_DATMTE010000041.1:0-2825 GCF_035564935.1 Chitinophaga sp.
GCTGGCATGTCGAGGATCTCCACAGTCCCGAAAATCATGGACATATCTGTGGACTTCAACTGGTTCACATCCTTCGTTAGCTCAACAATTGCGGCCTTTAGAGCCGTCACCTCCTCAGTGGCCCCTTGACCTTGCTGACACACCGCTATCCGTGTTGATAGAGCATCAATATATGCACTGAGGGGTGTCATAGAAGTAGTCAGAGCCCTCACAATCATCCCAGGAATGGTGGCCTTAAGCCTGGAGGCACGTCTATCAGCAGAGTGGTCTAGATGCCCCATCCGTAGTATCGTAGCCTGGGTGAGTGGAGGTCGAGAAGCAGTAGGAGTGCCCGATATTCATCAAATTCTAAAAAAAAAATCAAAGTAATCAGCGAAATCATCATAATCAGTGTTCCAAAACAAATTCCGCTGCGCCGAAGCCGCACACCCGCTTATATCTCCCCATATTCATCAAATTCTAAAAGTAAAATCAAGGTAATCAGTATAATCAGCGTAATCCGGTTCCAAGACAATTTAACATCGCCTTCGGCGATCCTCCGCTAAAATCTCCGCGTTTTTCCCTATTTTGTATTTTTAATTGTCAATTTCACAATTCCACAAACGTTTTATTACATGAACAATTCCCGTAGAAACTTTATCAAATCCGCTTCCACGCTGATGGCAGGGGCTGGATTGGCATCCGCGCTGCCTGCCGGGCTGCAGGCATTTCCACTGCGTACCGTAGCGCCCAGCGACCGCCTCAATGTGGCTGCTATTGGCATCAACGGTATGGGCTGGGCCGACCTTACCTCCATGCTGAAAAATCCCGCCGCTCAGTGCGTAGCCCTTTGCGATGTGGACAAAAACGTGCTGGACAAAAGGGTGGCCGAACTGGCACAGAAAGGCGTCAAAGTGAAAGCCTACAGCGATTACCGCAAGCTCCTGGAAGATAAAAACATCGACGCCGTTGTGATTGGCACCCCTGATCACTGGCATTGCCTGCAAATGACAGACGCCTGTGCCGCCGGTAAAGATGTGTATGTAGAAAAGCCCATGGGCAACTCCATTGTAGAGTGCCGCTCCATGGTAGCTGCGCAGCAGAAATACAGCCGCGCCGTACAGGTAGGCCAATGGCAGCGCAGCCAAAAACACTTCAGGGACGCTATTGAATTTGTGCACTCCGGCAAGCTGGGCCAGGTACGCCTGGTAAAAGCATGGGCTTACATGGGCTGGATGAAATCCATTCCCGTGAAACCGGATGGTACTCCTCCTGCAGGTGTAGACTATAAAACCTGGCTGGGTCCCGCTACTACCCGCCCCTTTAACCCCAACCGCTTCCATTTCAACTTCCGCTGGTACTGGGATTATGCCGGTGGCCTTATGACCGACTGGGGCGTTCACCTGCTCGACTATGCGTTGCTGGGCATGAAATCCGCTGCGCCCAAATCCATCATGGCTGCAGGCGGTAAGTTCGCCTATCCGGACGATGCCGCTGAAACACCTGATACACTCACCACCGTATATGAGTTCGATGGCTACAATATCCAGTGGGAACAGGCTATTGGTATTGATGGCGGCCCTTACGGACGTGATCATGGTATTGCCTTTATTGGCAATAACGGTACACTGGTACTGGATCGCGGCGGATGGGAAGTGATCCCTGAAAAAGGAAAAATGGAAGCCGTACCAAGGCAAAAGTCGGTTGATAATGGCCTCGACCTTCATACCACCAATTTCGTGGAAGTAGTGAAATCCCGCAAACTGGACGACCTTCATGCCTCCGTGCAGGTAGGCTCTCTTGTGGCTACCACCGCGCAGATGGGCAATATTGCCTATCGCACCGGCAAAAAAGTGTACTGGGACCAGCCATCAGGCAAATTCACCGACAGCGATGCCAACAAACTGTTAGCAGCACAATACCATAACGGGTATCATCTGCCTAACGTTACTGTATAAACGAAAATAGCATCTTAACATCTTTATAAAAAATATAAAAGACATATGCGTACGCTACTGCTATCTGCCTGTACCCTGCTCACGGTGGCCGCCACCGCACAAAACAAGGAGCAGATGAAGCCTGAAGCCACAGAGGTTTGGGAACCGGTACCAAAGGTAATTACACCAGGCACGGAAACCCTTACTGCGCCTTCCGACGCCATCGTACTGTTCAATGGTAAAAACCTCGACAGCTGGGAATCTGATAAAGGAGGACCCGCAAAATGGGAAGTGAAAGATGATGCGATGACCGTTGTTAAAGGAGGCGGTGTAATTAAAACAAAACAACAGTTTGAAGACTTTCAGCTGCATATTGAATGGCGCACACCCGCAGAAGTAAAGGGAGAAAGCCAGGGACGCGGCAACAGCGGCGTTTTTATGCAGGAACAATACGAGCTGCAGGTGTTAGACAACTATAACAACCGCACCTACTCCAACGGGCAGGCAGGCAGTTTTTACAAACAAAAAATTCCTTTGGTAAATGCCTGCAAAAAACCAGGCGAATGGCAAACCTACGATGTGATCTGGACCGCTCCGCGCTTTAACGGCGACGGTTCCCTGAAATCTCCGGCAAGAGCCACCGTATTGCAAAATGGCGTGCTGGTGCAAAATAATGTGGAGCTGGAAGGTAAAACAGAATATATAGGCAAACCGACCTATGTAAAACATGGCGCCAAATCCATTGCACTGCAGGACCACGGAAATCCCGTGAGCTTCAGGAATATCTGGATAAGACCCCTGTAAGCCATCATCCTTATATTATTGCAGCGGAGGAAAAATCCTCCGCTGCATTTTTTTTAAGTTAAAGTGTCGGCTGCTTCGATATTCAATGATAAATACACCGCATCA